>CAZIDA010000414.1:0-3625 GCA_964537865.1 uncultured Acidobacteriota bacterium | reverse complement strand
ATTCTTTCGCCGCATGCTGTCCGTAACTCGAGGCGAATCGCTGCATGTATCCGGGAACCCCTTCCCGCCACTGGGTCGGAACTCGCCGGGCTTGGTTGATGCCGGCGACCGCCGCGGGCCCCAGAATTCCTCCCAATCCGAATATGTGTTTCGCGGCGATCTTTGCTTTTTGCTTAACCGTCAAGGGTTCTGTCTGCCGCGTCTGTCGAGTTACGGAGGATGATTCCTTCCTTGACTGCGCTCTCACATCCGCGGTACTCAACAAAAAAGCCATCACAACGACTGTCACAAATACTTTGGAACGCATGGCCGTTTTCTCCGATCCCTACCCGGCCCTGATGTAAATCAAATAATCTTTCGACTCCCCTCGCCATCGCGAGTCCTTTTCTTTGGGTGCTCTCGTCATGGAGAACGTCATATCCATCACATTGAATTTGTTCTTCTCTCTTCCCGATGCCCTCGATTCGGCGCAGGTTGCCATGCGAAGACACGCGGAAATCGGCCTGAATGTTCATTTCACTGCTTTTCCACAGACTAAGACACTGATTCGCTTTGAAGTCGGGCGAATGTCGTTATACCAGGCAAAAGGAAATTTGATCTCGCTTCAGGATGGGAGAATTAACGCGCGGTCACGAAGCCTCTCGCTTTCAAGGAAGACCCGGAAGGAAGTTCCAATCGCCGCCTCAACTGCGCCAACTCTTCCAGCAATGGCGCCGGCAAGCGATCACCGAACAGCGCAAAATGTTGCTGGATGCTCTCCGATTCTTTCTTCCACTCTCGCGTGTCGACCTTCAGCAATTGACGCAGAGATTCCGGTGAAAGCATGAGATTCTTCAAGTCGAGCGCCTCCGGCGTCGGAAGATATCCGATGGGCGTTTCCACGGCTCGGCCCTCGCCGCACACGCGCTCGAAAATCCATTTCAGCACGCGGCTATTCTCTCCGTATCCGGGCCACAAAAATTTTCCGCTCTCGGATTTGCGAAACCAATTCACATAGAAAATCTTCGGCAACTTCTCCGGCGACGTTTTCCTTCCGATGTCCAGCCAATGGCCGAAATAGTCGCCCATGTTGTATCCGCAAAACGGCAGCATGGCGAAGGGGTCGCGGCGAAGTTCTCCAACGGTTCCGGCAGCCGCAGCCGTCTTTTCGGAGCTGACCGTGGCGCCCATGAAAGTTCCGTGTTGCCAGGAAAACGCCTGCGTAACGAGCGGAATCACGGAAGCGCGGCGGCCTCCAAAAATGATGGCGGAAATCGGCACGCCCTGAGGACTTTCCCAAGCCGCGTCGATGACCGGGCATTGCGCCGCCGGCGTGGTGAATCGGGCGTTTGGATGCGCCGCCGTCCGCCCGCAGCCGGGGGTCCAATCTTGGCCGAGCCAATCGACAAGTTTGGCCGGCAGCTCTTGCGTCATTCCCTCCCACCACACATCGCCATCCGGGGTCAGGCCGACGTTGGTAAAGATTGTATTGCGAGTCATCGTCAACATGGCGTTGGGATTTGACTCCATCGACGTGCCGGGCGCCACGCCAAAGAAACCGTTTTCAGGATTGATGGCGTGAAGCCTTCCATCAGCGCCGAATTTCATCCAAGCGATGTCGTCGCCGACGCATTCCACTTTCCATCCGGGAACCGTGGGAACGAGCATCGCTAAATTCGTTTTGCCGCAAGCGCTGGGAAAAGCCGCGGCGATATATTTCTTCACGCCCGCGGGTGATGTGATGCCGAGAATGAGCATGTGCTCCGCCAGCCAGCCTTCTTCCCGCGCCATGACCGAGGCAATGCGCAGCGCAAAGCATTTTTTCCCCAGCAAGGCGTTGCCGCCGTAACCGCTGCCAAACGACCAAATGGTGCGCTCCGCCGAAAAGTGAACGATGTACTTGTTGGCCGGGTCGCAGGGCCACGGCGCCTCCTTCTTTTCACCGGTGAGAGGAACGCCCACCGAGTGCATGCACGGAACGAAATCTCCATCCGGGCCGAGCACGTCGAGCACCGCTTGGCCCATTCGAGTCATGATGCGCATGCTGGCGGCGACGTACGGAGAGTCGCTCAATTCCACGCCGATGTGCGCGATCTTCGATCCCAGCGGCCCCATGCTGAAAGGAATCACAAACAGGGCGCGGCCCTTCATGCAGCCGTGGTACAGACCGTTCAGGATTCGGCGCATGTCTTCCGGATCGCGCCAATGGTTGGTCGGGCCGGCGTCATCTTTAGAGCGGGAACAAATGAAGGTGCGATCCTCCACACGCGCCACGTCCGCCTCGTCCGAGCGGCAAAGAAAACTGTTGGGGCGTTTTTCCGGGTTGAGCCGAATGAGCGTGCCGGACTTCACCATCGAATCGCAAAGCCAGTCATATTCTTGCCGGCCCCCGTCACACCAATGAATGGAATCCGGTTGACACAAGCGGGCCATGGCGTTGACCCAGGCTTGAAGTTTGGAGTTATGAACGATCATAAGAATCCCTGTTCTCCCTTAGGAATGATGAGTCCTCGGCATCACCGGCCGAACCGCTGCGTTCTTAAGGATGACTACAGACTACCGCATCGCGGGCGTGCCATACAATGTAAAATTCAATCGGATATAAATTCCATGGAACCTTGGCGGATCGCTGAAGAACTCGGGGCGCAGACCCCACGCACGGCCCTCCATCCGGGATCATCTCCTGAAAATACGGGGCAGGCAGGAGTGCCTGCCCCACCGCGGAAACCCTTAATGAGTTTTTCAGCAACCCGTAAGGCGCCTGGCATCCCACGCCAGCATGGCCCCCCGGCAAATTTCTGTGACATTCCCATTGAATCATGGGGCGCTAGAAGGAGGTGCGACAAGTGCTGCCTCGATTGGATGCGGACACAAAGGATGGCTTTGCGGAGGGGAGGATTGATTCTCCAATGAATGACCCTGCGATAAGCCGGCGATTCGGCGCGGCGCAATTGGGGCCGCTGCATTTTGCGACCGAGCTGCTGCGGAGCGCTCAAGTCGGCGTCATTGCCGTTGACACGGAGGCAAAAGTTCAGCTCATCAATCCGGTCGCCGAACAAATTCTGAAATGCCGCGAGGCGCAGTGGGTCGGGCAATCCCTTCTCTCTCTTTCTTCAATTCCATCGGCCATCATTTCACTCGTGAAGTCGGGTTTGGCCGGCGATTCGATCAAAGGTGTTCTCATTCATCATTCCGATCATCGGGAGCGGGCCATCGATCTTACTGTCTCCGTGACGCCTTTGCGCCAGGAGGACGGTCGAATCTTTGGCGCTGTCGTCAATCTCGCTGAAACCGTGGCGCCCGTGATTGCTGAGCTTCCAGCTCCCTCGAGCGCCGATGACTTCGCGGAGCTTTTTGAAAGAGCCTCGGACCTCTTCTTTACTTCCGATTTGAATGGGCAGATCACTTCCTGGAACGGCGCGGGAGAACGAGTCACGGGATACACGCGCGACGAAGCGCTTCGGATGAATCTCAACCAAATCGTCGCGGCTCCTTCTCTCCAGAAATTTCTGAGCGGGATTCGGACGCTCGCGGAGGATCACGCGCCGCTGGTTCGCACAATGGAAATTGCCGCCAAAGACGGAAGAAAGATTCCGCTCGAATTCAGCGCCTGGCCGATTCGCCAAGACGGAAAGCTCATTGAAAT
>CAZIDA010000413.1:0-3647 GCA_964537865.1 uncultured Acidobacteriota bacterium | reverse complement strand
GTCGGCGATGTATCCCAACGCCGGCGCGTCGTACGTTTATTGCCGCGAAGCCTTCTCCACTCTCTCTTCGCGCGTCGGAGATTTCATCTCGGTGGTCGTGGGATGGACGTTGATGACGCAGTACGTCATCATCGGAGCGGCCGTATGGCTGGGATTCGGTTCTTACGCCGGGTTCTTTTTCCCCGGACTGAGCGTGCGCGCCTGGGCCGCGTTGCTCGGACTCTTCACCACCGCGCTGCTCTACGTCGGAATGAAGCTTTCCAAACATGTCATCAACATTCTTGTTTTCGTGAAACTGTTGGCGCTGGGAATTTTCATTGTTCTGGGCATCGCCGCGGCGCGTTTGCCCGCGCCACCCGCGCAACATCCTTTCATGCCCTTCGGATTCAGCGGCGTGGTGGCCGCCGCCGCCATTCTGGCGTTTGGACAAACGCACATCGACGCCATCTGCACTTTGGCGGAAGAATCCCAGAATCCCCGGCGTGATATTCCCCTGGCCACGGTCACCGCCATTCTCACCGTTGTGGTGCTGTACACACTGGTGGGATGGACTTGTGTGCGGGTGGAGCATTGGGCTGTGCTCCCGACTTTGAAGGCGCCTCTCGCCAAAGCCATGCAAACGGCGATGGAGTCGAAATCATTTCTCGCCGGAATTGCTCCCGTGTTTATTGCCCTTGCCGGCATGGCGGCGACGGCGACTTCCGGGATGGGATGCTTGATTGGCGCCCCCCGCGTCGGCCTGGCCATGGCGCGCGACGGTCGTCTGCCGACCCTGTTCGCCCGTATTCATCCACGCTTTCAATCTCCCGCGAATGCCACGCTCTTGTTGGGAATTCTCGGCACGGCGCTGACGGCGGTGGGCAATATTGCCGTGGTTGCCTCCGCCGGCGTGTTCGCCGCTTTGATTGTCTTCGTGGGCGTGAATCTTTCCGTGCTCATTTTGCGCGCCAAGAAGCCGCAGCTTCACCGGCCGTTTCGAATTCCTCTTTCCCTGGCGGGACAGCCGCTGCTGGTCGCGCTGGCGCTCCTCGGCGTGATTTGGGAACTCTCTTATCTCTCTCCCAAATCCATCTTCATCGGCCTGGGATGGCTGCTGACGGGGGTGCTGGTTTACTTGCTGTATCCTGGGATCAAGAGAAGAACTCAAACCACCGGACATTCATCGCCGCGACCTTGACGTCCGATGAAACGAAATCGAAAAACCGGAATTCCTCCAAGATTCATCGCGATCGATTTTCTTCCTTTCAGACCATCTTCTCTCCGCCGCCTTCGCGCCATCATCCGAGATCTCGACCGCAGAAACGGCACACCTTGGCTGCCGCTTTGATGGTCTCGGCGCAATACGGACACTTCTTGGTGGGCTCGGCAGCGACGGTGATTTCTTCCGCCCCGCGACGGTATTGCAGTTGATGCGACTCGATCAACTCCTTGATCTTCCGCGCGTCGCTCTTTCGATGCCCGTGGCTGAAGATCGGATCCGCGCCGCCGGTGGAATCAATCCAGATGTCCGACCACACGAGACCTGTTTTAATGCGCACCGAAGCCACTTTGTTGATGCTGATCGACTCCTCGTCCGACGAAAAGAGCGCCCGCTTGATTTTGATCACCTGCATCGGAGAAATTTCGATCTGGATGGGAAAGATTCGGTTTCCGCTCGTCCATCGACTGGCAACAAAAATCTCGCTCACGGCGTTTCTCCTCAGCTTGAGATTGTGCAAAACGTCACGTTAACACGGGCCTTTTCGCGTTTCCGATCGCGTTGGGCGGGAGACCATCTTTTCCAAGATTCCCCTTGACAGCCGATTTCATGATGAAGTAGAAGTTGAGGGTTATCTTGGCGAGTCTCCCGCGAATTGGAGGTGTTGTCGATTGGCTGAAGTGCGACTCCAGGACGGCGAAAGTATAGAGAATGCGCTGCGACGGTTCAAGCGGAAAGTGCAGCAGGAAGATATCATCAAAGAAGTCAAACGCCATTCCTTCTATATGAAGCCGGGCGAAAAGAAACGAGTCAAACAAGCTTTAGCAAGAAAGCGGAACAGAAAGAAAGCCAGAAAAGAGAACGATTAAGTTGGAGGTCAGAATCGAGGAACGGCCCGACAGGACAGGTCGGGACCGTTCCCGTTCTGGCGTGGGTGGTTTGGTAGTCAATGGATCGCTCGTCTCATCCGTCTGCCGTGGATGAGCGGGAACAACGACAGCGGTTCCAAGCCCTTCCCTTCGAGAGTTCGTTATCATCACTTAACTTGCCCTGTCCGTCGAGGTGTGTGGTCCTGGACAGAGCAAGCCTTTTAGGGAGTGTTCCCATGGAGTTTCAAGACCGAACCCTCGTGTGTATAGAGTGTCATCAGGAGTTCGTTTTTACGGCAGGCGAGCAACTCTTCTATCACGACAAGAACTTCAAGAACGAACCCAAACGCTGCAAAGCGTGCAAGGCAAAACGGGCCGGCAGTTCGAGTGAGGGGGGGGGCCGAGTCGAGACTCAGGCGGTGTGTTCCCAATGCGGGCGCCAAACCACCGTTCCTTTCAAGCCCACTCAAGGACGGCCCGTGTATTGCCGGGAGTGTTTTCAGAAGCGGCGCGGCGCCCTTTCATCTCAACCGAACGACGCATAGGTGGTTGGTCGCCGCGGTGACCTTGTGGAACTGCCCAAGAGACCAGCGAGAGCCCACAGGGATTCGCCTTGTCCTGGCATTTGGATTTTGAATCTTGTTTGGAATTGGCTACTTGAACTTTGGCGCTTGCAGAAAATCTATCCTGATGCGGCGCCTTTATCTTTTCCCGCTTGCGCCTGCACGGCGGTAATGGCGGTGACGTTGACAATGTCTTCGGGTGAGCATCCGCGGGACAGATCGTTGGCGGGCCTTTTCAAACCTTGAAGGATCGGACCGATCGCCGCCGCGCCGGCCAATCGCTCCGTCAGCTTGTACCCAATATTCCCCGCGTTGAGATCGGGAAAGACCAAGGTGTTGGCTTTTCCTTTCACCGGGCTGGTGGGCGCTTTGGACACGGCAATGCGTGGAATGAGCGCCGCATCCAACTGCAACTCTCCGTCAATCACCAAATGTGGAGCGCGCGCCTTGGCCGTGCGAAGCGCCTCCACCACCTTGTCGATCAACGGATCTTGCGCGCTTCCCTTGGTCGAAAACGAAAGCAGCGCCACGCGCGGCTCCGTTTCAAAAAACGTCCGCGCGCTTTCGGCGGCGGCAATGGCGATGTCGGCCAACTGGCTGGCGTTGGGATTGGGAACGACGGCGCAATCGGCAAATACCAACGCGCCGTCAACGCCGATCTCCTCTCGCGCCACCGCGGCCTTGTCCGGCAACACCATCAGAAAGAAACTTGATACGATGGAGCATCCCGGCGTCGGCCCAATCGAGCGCAGGGCCGCGCGGAGCGTGTGCGCCGTGGTGTGACTCGCGCCGCCCACCGTAGCGTCCGCCTCTCCGGTTCGAACCATCATGGCCGCAAAAAACATGGGATCGAGCATGTCGCGCCGCGCTTCTTCTTGCGTCCTGCCCTTGGCTCGGCGGCTTTCGTAGTAAATCTCCAGGTACTTCTTCAACTGCGGAGCATTCTTGGGCGCAAGGATCACCGCGCCTTCCACGTTGACGCGCAACTGCTTGGCGCGCGAACGAAGGCTCGCTTCA
>CAZIDA010000412.1:0-3657 GCA_964537865.1 uncultured Acidobacteriota bacterium | reverse complement strand
GCGACCTTTTCCGCGTTGGAAAACGTCACGCCGGCCACGGTCAAGTCGATAAGACTTCGGTGATCTGCGACAGCGCCCAATCCGCCTGATCGTCGGTGATGATGTAGGGCGGCATGAAGTAGACGATGTTTCCCAACGGTCGCAGCAACAATCCGCGCTCGAGAAACGCGGCGGACAAACGCGGCCCGATGTCGTCCAAGTAACCGCCCGCCGATTTTGTCCCGCGGTCTTCCACCAACTCGACGATGCCGACGCCTCCAATTACTCGAACGTCGCCGACGTGGGGCAACGCTTTTAGCGGACCAAGACGAGATCGCAACAGCCGCTCCAACCTCTGAATGCGATCGAGAATTCCATCGGACTCGAACAAACCCAAGCTCGCGAGAGCCACCGCGCATCCCAAAGGATTCGCCGTAAAGGAATGACCGTGAAAAAAAGTTTTGGCGCGATCGTCGCTCCAGAAGGCGTCAAAAACGCGATCGGTCGCCGCCGTCGCGGCCATGGGAAGATATCCGGCGGTGAGCGCTTTGGAAAGACAGATAATGTCCGGTGAAACTCCGGCGTGCTCGCAGGCGAACATTCTTCCCGTGCGTCCGAAACCGGTCAAGACTTCATCGGCGATCATCAGCGTCTCGTACTGATCGCAGAGGCGCCGCGCGCCGGCCAGGAATTCAGCCGGCGTGACGATCATGCCGCCGGCGCCTTGAAGCATCGGCTCCACCAAGACCGCCGCCACGCGCCCGGTGTTTTTCTGGAGCGCGCTTTCCAGATCGTTCAAACACTCAATGTGACACTGCCGCCGCTCCAATCCCACCGGGCAGCGATAACAATAGGCCGAGTGGGCGCGCGTCGTCGGAAACAGAAGCGGCGCAAAGGGACGCGTGAACACGGAATCCTCGCTCACCGACATGGCGCCGACCGTGTCTCCATGATAAGCGTGATGCAAGGTGATGAAAGTTCGCGGTTCGCTTTCGCCGCGATTCCGCCAAAACTGATACGCCATCTTGAGCGCCACTTCCACCGCCGTCGAGCCGTTGTCGGAATAGAAAATTCGATTCAACCCGCGAGGCAAACTCGCCACCAGGCGCTCCGCCAATTCCACGGCAGGCCGATGCGTGCAGCCCGCGAATATCACCTGTTCCAATTCCTGCGCTTGAGCGGCCAGCGCCGCGTTCAACTTCGGATGGCTGTGCCCGTGGATGTTCACCCACCACGACGAGATGCCGTCCAGTATTCGCCGGCCTTCTTCCGTAATCAGGTACACGCCCTCGCCGCCAACGATGGACAAAGGAGTCGGCGTGAGTTTCATCTGCGTGTAGGGATGCCACACATGCTGGGAATCACGCGCGGCGAGATTGAGCGGACGCGTTTTCGATCGCGCTTGGGTTTTCGACTTTGATTCCTCAGACATGAAGAAACTCCAAGACCTTGCCGTTCGGATCCAGCTCTTCGCGAGTCCATGCGGCCAACGTCTGCGCCGTCAACGAAGGAAAGATCGGCATTTCTCCTAAGACCGGGCCATTGCCGTAGGTTTCAATCGCCGCCCGATTCTCCGGATTTTTTTCTCCGACCATGACTACCCCGGCAACGGGAATCCCGCGGCTACGCAACGCTTCGAGCGTGAGCAGCGTGTGATTGATTGTGCCCAGGGAAGATCGCGTGGCGACGATCGCGGGCAAATCAAGTCGCGCCATCAAATCGATCATCAACTCCGAATCATTCAGCGGGACCAAAACGCCCCCGGCGCCTTCTACGATCCAGGCTCGCGATTCAGAAGATTCCACCATCCGGATTATGTCGCCAATGCGGACGGTTTGTCCGGCCAATCGCGCGGAGAGATGCGGTGAAAGCGGGCGTGGGAGCCGTATGCCGTTCGCGAGAATTTCTGAATCGGGGCACTCCGCAAGACGGCGCACCGTCGCCGTGTCGTCGTCTTGTTCGATTCCGGTCTGAACGGGTTTCCAATAACGGAGCTTGGCTTGTCCGCGATATCGAATCATCAAAGCCGCCGACACCGCGGTTTTACCCACGCCCGTGTCTGTTCCGGTTACGAAAAGTCCGCGCATGATCATGGATGTGCTTCAGCTATTCACTGAGAAACTGCCGCGAACGAGTTGGAAGGACCCGGTGCTCCACCGCAGTGCCGGCGAACGCCGGGACGGAATTTTAATCGGCCGCTAAAGCGGCCCCAACAAAATAAAAAAATTGTTTTTTCGTCTCGTTTCGGCCGGCCTAAAGGCCGGCCCTTCTTAGAGCGCGACTGATTTTTTTGTCGCCACAACTCGAGTCAAGGTAGAAGCAAACTCTCGCAGCGTGGATTCCTCGAGCCCCACGTTGATGGAGAGCCGCAGCCGCGCCGTTCCCGGAGGCACGGTGGGCGGACGAATGGCGCGCACGTCGTATCCGGCCTCTTGCAGCGCTGACGCCACGGCGACCGCTCGATCATTTTCTCCCAGCACCACGGGGATGATTTGCGATTCCCCGGATGGAACCGGCAAGCCCGCGTCGATCAGCCCTCGTCGCAACGACGCCGCGCGCGCCAGCAAATTCGCGCGCCGCTCCGGCTCTTCTTCGACCAGTGAGATCGCTGCCATCAACGCAGCCGCAACGGCCGGCGGCGGAGCGGTGGAGAAAATAAATGTCCGGGCTTTCTGCACCAGATACTCGATGACCCACCCCGGACCGGACACAAACGCGCCGGCCACTCCCAATGCTTTTCCGGCCGTGTTGATGGAGACTAAGACATCGCCGGCCACTCCGGCGGCTTCAATCAAACCGGTTCCGCGCCCGCCGAATACGCCCACGGCGTGCGCTTCATCCACAATCAACGCCGCCCCGGCCGCGCGACACAGCGCGGCGTATTCCGCGAGAGGCGCGATGTCGCCGTCCATGCTGAACAACGATTCGGTGACGACGAACTTCTGTCCGCTCCCGCCCTCTTGTTCCATGAGTCGCCGCAGCGCCGACACATCGCGATGCGGAAAGATGACGCGTCGCGCGGGCGCGAGACGCAATCCATCGATCAAGCTGGCGTGATTCAGCTCGTCGGAAAAAACCACGTCCCCCGCTTCCAGGAGCGACGTCAGCACGCCTAAATTCGCCAAGTATCCGCTGCTGAAGTAGAGCGACGCTTCCGTTTCTTTGAACGCAGCAAAACGGCGTTCCACGTCAGCAAACAATTGGCGCTCGCCGCGCAAAAGGCGCGAGGCGGTGGCGCCGCATCCACCCCGCAATGCTTCGTCGGCAAAATGCTGCTTCACGCGCGGATGAACGGAGAGATTGAGGTAGTCGTTGGAGGAAAAGTCGATCCCGGTGGGCCGACAAAGATGCCGGCGCAGGCCTCGCGCGTCCAGTTCCCGGAGACGTCCGGCGATTCGGGCTTCGAGGTCAGGCGATGGCGCCATCGCCCGTCTCCGCGGAGTTTTTCCGATTGAGATGTGTGGAATCAATTTCCGAAGGAGAATCGAGGAGCCGCATCCCCAGCTTCTGGAGCAAGAGGCGATCGCGATCCGCTTCGGGATTGGGAGTCGTCAGCAACTTCTCTCCCATGAAAATGGAATTGGCGCCGGCGAGAAAACACAGCGCCTGCGCTTCGTCGGAGAGCGACAGGCGACCGGCGCTCAGGCGCACGCGGGACGCCGGCATGAGAATACGCGC
>CAZIDA010000411.1:0-3665 GCA_964537865.1 uncultured Acidobacteriota bacterium | reverse complement strand
GGGCGGCGATGGAAATCGTATGCAACGTATCGGTCAAAGCAGTCACGGAGCGGTAAATGACCTTGGAATTTTCCATCACGTGATTTTGTTGTCTCGATATTCCGAAGAAGAAAGTCCGGCGCTATTCCAGAACCGTCTTCCAACCGCGCCGGTTCAAATCCCAATAGATGATGGCCCCGCCGACCGCGGCGATTAGAAGAAACCCGATCCCCACCATGGTTTCGCCGAAGATGATCTTGCCCACTCCGAACAACGTCATGTAAACCAGCACACAGCCGCAAACCCAATCCAGAAAATTGAAGAGCACGTCGTGGCTGGGAGTCACGTCGGTGGCCTCTCGCGCGATAGCGCCCCATAGCGCCGCGCTGGGCCGCACGCGGCGATAGAACGAGAGGAGCGTCTCCTTGCTTTCCGCCGAGGTGAGAAACGTCACCACCAGCCAGACCGTCGTGGAAAAAGCGACCGTGAGAATGACAAGCCATGCAAACTGCCGCGGGGCGTCGCTGCTCAAGCCAAAATAAACTTGCAGCACCAACGACGCGATGAAAGAAGCCGCCATCGCCGCAACCTCGCTCCAAGCGTTGATGCGCCACCAAAACCACCGGAGAATAAACACACTGCCGGTCCCGGCGCCCACGGCGATCAAAAACTTCCACGCTCCGGAGATCGAATCCTGATAATAGGTCACGACGCAGGAGAGGAGCATGATCAATACGGTGGTGAGCTGCGAGATGGAGACGTAATGCTTCTCCGTCCGACCTCTCACCAGAAACCGTTTGTAGAAATCGTTGACCAGATACGACGCCCCCCAGTTCAGTTGAGTCCCGATGGTGGACATATACGCGGCGGCAAAAGCGGCGATCATGACGCCACGAAGCTCAATCGGGAAGACGTGAGGATCCACAATCGTCTTGATGAACCCGGATTCTTTGTCCGCCAAATTGGGATAAAGAACAATCGAACAAAGGGCCGTAAGAATCCATGGCCAGGGACGCATCGCATAATGGGCGATGTTGAACCACAAGGTCGCGAGCAAAGAATGCTTCTCATCCTTGGCGCAGAACATCCGCTGTGCGATGTATCCGCCCCCGCCCGGCTCCGCTCCCGGATACCAAGTGGCCCACCAGTTGATGGCGATGTAGACAAAGAACGTGATCATGGGCATCCAGGGAGAGCCGACGCTGGGGATAAACGACATGATGGAGCCGTGTTCTCCGGTGGCGGCTGCCTTGGCCGCATCGAGCGCCGACAGTTTCGTTTTGAGCGCGGCCATCCCTCCGACCGCGCGCACCGCAAAGTAAGCCAACACGATCACCATCCCCATCTTCAGCACGAACTGAAACAAGTCCATCACCAGGACGCCCCAAAGACCGGAGAGCGTGGAAATCGTGGCGGTGATGAACATGATGCCGAAGACGATGAAGAGCGCTTGAAGTTTGCCGATGCCGAAGAGGATGATCAGGATTTTGACCATCGCCAGATTCACCCATCCCATGATGATGCAGTTGATGGGCAGTCCCAAATAGATGGAGCGAAAGCCGCGGAGAAAGGCGGCCGGTTTTCCGCCGTATCGAATCTCGGCGAATTCCACGTCCGTGAGCACGCCGGCGCGCCGCCACAGCCGCGCATAAAAGAAGACGGTGAGCATGCCGCTCATCAGCATGCTCCACCACAGCCAATTTCCGGCGATCCCGTAGCTCGCCACCAAGCCCGTGACCGCCAGCGGGGTGTCGGCGGCGAAGGTGGTCGCGACCATGGAGGTGCCCGCCAGCCACCAACTGACGTTGCGACCGCTGATGAAGAAATCTTCGGTCGATCCGGTGGCGCGCTTCCGGTAGTAGAGACCGATCAAAAGATTGAAGACGAAGTACGCGGCGATAGCCAGCCAATCAAACCATGCAAGCTGCAAGCAAAACCTCCCTCACGAATCTCTCGCGGTCCTTCCTCAAAAAATTCTCTCTCCTTGGAGATGAGCGTGAGCCAACATGATGGCGCCCTCCACGGCGCTCCTCTTGGGAAAGCAAACATTGGCGCCGGGCGCAAAGCGATGCACTTGCCACGCAAAGGAATCGCGAACCTGCCGGCTGGAATGAAACACGCCGCCGGCCGTTCCGCAGATGAAATTCGAATTGTACATGTCGAGCTTGCGCACCACCGCCTCGGCCGTCGAAGACAAATCGGCGCCCGCGCGATCGAGAATCTTATTGGCGATGATGTCGCCGCCATCGGCCACCGATTGAACCAAGGGAAACAGCGACGCAATCTTGGCGGCGCTGGTGTACTCGCGGTGAATGGCAATGAGCAGATTGTCGACGTTGTCCACTTTCAGCTCGCTCAAAAACGCTTGCTTCAATCGTGTGGGCGGCTCCAGCCCGTCGTGCGCTCGGAAGACTTCATTGAAAGCATTTCGCACAATGTCGTAGCCGCTTCCGAAGTCGTCGACGATATGGCCCCATCCGCCGGCACGGGCGCGAAGTCGCTTGGAGTTCATTCCGTAGGCAATCGATCCGGTTCCGGAAATCACCACGATGCCCGGCTCGCCCCCGGTGGCGCCCAACAGCGCGGTGGTCGCGTCGCCCACCACCGAAATCCGGTCGATGGGAATGATGTCGTGCAGGATATCCGTAATCTGTTTCTGAATGGTCGGACGGTCGACACCCGCCAGGCCGGCGCAAATCGATTTCACGTCACCTCTCCCGGCGCCCGCTTTTTCCAGGCATCCATCGATGACGCTGCGCAACGCCTTGGCCGACGCTTCGGCGTCGACTTTGAACACGTTGGAAGGGCCGGCCTCGAAAGTGGCGAGAATTTGCCCGTCTTCATTGGCCGCGGCCGCCTCCGTCTTGGTGCCGCCTCCATCAATTCCAATGATGATTCTCATGACGACGATCGGTTTGCCTCAATATGAAATGATCGTTTTGAGATAGAACTTTTCCTCGTTGTTCCATGCCGCTCAAACGGTCCGAGTAATCTTGGTCAGCGAGCGAGGCGCGTCGGGATCCAGCCCCTTGGTTTCCGCGAGAAGCGCGGCGAAGATTTGTCCCGGAATGATGTACGGAATCGGAGAGAACAAATCATCGATGTGCTCCGGAATCCGAAACCCGCGAGTGGCCTGTCGAATAACCCCGGCCTCGCTGGAAATAACCAACGTTTCCGCCTTGAGTCCGATGAGCCGGCGCGTCAGCTTCATCATGTCCGGATAAACTTGACCAGGGGCCGCAAAGATGATCACCGGGAATCCGCCTTCCACCAGGGCGATGGGACCGTGCAGAAAATCCGCCGACGAAAAACGCTCCGCCACCACGTAGCAAGTTTCCATGAGCTTGATCGCCAACTCGAAAGCGTTGGCGTAATTGAGCCCGCGGCCGACGACGGCGCACTGTCGCATAAAACGATAGCGCTCGACGACTTCACGAATGGCCGGTTTCAGCCGCAGCGATTGCTGCGCCCAGTCGGGAATTCGCTTCAGCGAGGACTGCCACTGCCGCGGCGTTCCGAGAAGAGCGGCGGCCAACAGATAAAGCGCCATCAGTTGGGCGGTATATGTCTTGGTGGCGGCGACGCTGCGCTCGCGCCCGGCGCGCGTCAAGATGATTTCGTCCACAATCTTGGCCAGCGAAGAATGCGCTTCGTTGGTAATGCCGATGGTCATCGCCCCGCAGCGT
>CAZIDA010000410.1:0-3678 GCA_964537865.1 uncultured Acidobacteriota bacterium | reverse complement strand
TTATTATTCTTCCTCTCGAACGCAAAGGCCTCCAAACTTATGAGCGAATTGCCCTCGGATCAATTTGACGATGCGGATGTGGTCGCGCTGCCGCCCTTGGGGTTGAGCGAGCTGCCGGTCGTTCAATCTCTCCTCGAATCGGCCGGGATTCCATTCTTCGTCGCCAACGCGTCAGGCTACAAGGTTCGACCTACGATCTTGATTCGTGCGAGTGATAAACCGGTTGTCGGTGAACTGTTGAAAGACTTGGAGGTCGAGGTGAACCCGGGAGTTCGAGCGCCGTTTCGATGGTAAAAAAGTCAGAAGAGGGCGCGGGGATTTTGGCCGCGAGCTAATCACCCACAAAACGACGATCGGCCCAAACTCAATCGATGAGAACCTCCATGACTGACTCAAACTCAAAAGCGCTGGCGTTCTTGCGCGTGGCCGTGGGCGTTCTCTTTCTCATCTTCGGCCAGTACAAAGTTTTCGGCTTCGGATTCACGCTGCGCGGCGGATTTCAATATTGGATCAATCAGTTTCTTGCCGGCGGCGCGTATCCTTTCATGGCGCCGGTTCTGCGCGGATTCGTTTTTCCACACGGAACCGTGATCGCATTTCTGGTGGCTTACGGCGAACTGGCCATCGGGGCGGCGCTGGTGCTCGGCGTTCTGACGCGCACCGCCAGCGCAGTCGGATTCCTTTACATGCTGACGCTGCTCTTCTCTTCGAATTATCCGGGGCCACACGCCCCGCTGTGGGAATATTTCGGCGCCGCTTTGAATCATCTGGTTTTGGCGCTATGCTTTATCGCGTTCATCATTGGCCGGCCCGCCAAGTATTTTTCTTTGCCGTCATTTCGCCGGGCAAGGTCGAGCCCTAGTCGCTCATCCAAAGAATGAGAGCGAAGTTGCCATGTCTGCCGAAGAGAGGCTTAAGAAATCGGACCAGATCGGAGGCTCGGCCTACATCAGTCACACCAAATTTAGAACTACTTGAAACCTGATCTCAGAAGCTTCTTGCATCAAAGGAGGCGTTGTCCCTGCGGACGGACGCGAGGAGGCTCAAATGGAAGACCAAGTTAAAAAAGATCGTGATGCGATTCGGATCATTCGGTGGCTCGCACGGGTGTGGAGCATTCTCAGCGTGGGGCTGGTGATTGCTTTTCTTATCGGCGAAGGATTTCATCCCCACGAGTTCAAGCCTTACGAGATGCTGGCGTTTCTGTTCTTTCCCGTGGGAATCTGTGTGGGAATGATTTTCAGTTGGTGGCGCGAAGCGCTGGGGGGCGTCATCACGGTGGGATGCCTGCTGGTGTTTTACGTCGTCTGCATCGCCACCACGGCGGCGCCGAAAAGTTGGGCCTACCTGGTCTTTGCAGCGCCGGGATTTCTGTTTCTGATCGCCGGACTCTCGCCGAGAAGAGCATAGTTTGGAGTCCGCTCCGCCGAGGCACACGGCACCTTGGATTGGGTTGCGACAATCAAGACGAATCGCAAATCGGTTTCGCGAAGACCCAAAGTGGTGCTGATGGCGCACTCTACAGGCGCAGACAAGAGTGTCTGCGCCACAACGGCGCAATCCAAATGCGGATGAGGTCGCGCATGTAGCCGCTACATTTTTGGAATCTGAGAGACGTTCCATCCTCCGCCGATGGCCTTCACGAGCAGCACGCTGGCCTGCATGCGCCGCGTGAGAATGTCGACGGCGGCGCGTTGGTTGGAAAGCGCCGCGCTCTGCGCGGTGATCACTTGCAAGTAACTGGCAAGTCCGCCGCGATAAAGATTCGTTGCCAAGGTGAGCGAGTGTTCGGCCGCCGCCACGGCCTGCTGCTGGGTCTTCGCTTCATCCGCCAGCACCTGCAGCGCCGCTAAATTGTCTTCCACATCCTGAAAAGCGTTCAGCGTTGTCTGCCGATAATTCGCGACGGCCAGATCGTACGCGGCCCACGCTTGCTCTGTGATGGCACGACGGCGTCCGGCATCGAAAAGGATTTGCGAAGCTCCGGCGCCAAGCGACCATAGGACGCTCGGTCCTTGAACCAGCGTGGTGATGACGGCGCTCTCCAGTCCCGCCGACCCGGTCAATGTGATCGAGGGAAAATAGGCGGCGCGGGCCACGCCGATGTTGGCATTGGCTTCTTCCACGCGACGCTCCTGCGCCGCAATGTCCGGTCGACGTTGCAAAAGATCCGACGGAAGGCCGGGTGGAATACCCGGCGGCGCATCTTTGAGGGGCGAGGCCAGCAACGAGATCGTCGCCGGCGGTTTACCGATGAGCACCGCGATGGCGTGTTCAAAAGCGGATCGCGCCACTTCCAAATCTTTTTCCTGAGCGCGCGTCGATTCCAGTTGCGTTTGCGCTTGCGCCACGTCCAGCGCCGAAGCCAAACCGGCTTGGTGGCGTGTCTCCGTCAATTCCAGCGCTTTTTGAAAAGCGTTGACGGTCGAATGGAAGAGCGCCGCTTGAGCGTCCAGGCCGCGCAATTGAAAATAATCGAGCGCCAGCTCGGCGTGAAGCGCCAAGCGAACATTCGCCAAATCGGAAGCGGAGGCCTGCGCTTCCGCGCGACTCGCCTGCACCGTGCGCCGCACACGTCCCCACACGTCCGCTTCGTACGAGGCGTCGACTGGAATCACATAATCCGCGTAATGCCTGTTGGCAGGCCGGGTTCCCGTCGTGGATGGACGATTCTTCGAAAGGCCCGTCTCGCTGACCGAGAGTCCACCGGCGACGGTGGGATAGAGCGCCGATCGCGAGATGCGCACCGCGGCGGGCGCTTGCAGAAATTCGTCCTCCGCCGCTTTGAGCGTTTGGTTCGAAACGTTGACCTGATCCTCGAGCGCGTTCAATTGCGGATCGTTGTAAATCTCCCACCACTTCCCTTTGGAGATTTGATCGCTGGGTTGCGCCAACTTCCAGACGCCGGCCTCTTTGTATTGCGGTGGAATCTCGACCGTGGGGTTCACATATTTTGGGCCGACGGCGCATCCGGTGAGCGTCCCCAAAGACACAGCGACACCGCCGAAAGCGGCAATCCAACGGAATGCTCTGGTAGCCCCGGCCGTTCTTGGGGCCGGAGGATTTTCGTTGAATAACCGAAGAGAACGCCGGCGTAAAAGAACGCCGGCGCTACCCATGCAAAAAACCTTTTCGCAAAATAGGATTTTGCAAAATTGATGCACAGAGAGCGATACCCGTCGCAAGCATGACTTGTGAGCGATTGACCGGAATGTGACACTTTTCTTCACCGGCTCTTCTCCCCACCATTCTCCGGAGCATTCGGCGACGCAATCCGAACCTCTTCGTCGGCCACCAACGAGTCCGGAGGATTGTCGATGATGCGCTCCTGACCGGAGATTCCGGAGATGACTTCCACGGTGGTTCCGAAATCGCGCCCGATGGTGATGGACTTCAACTGCGCGTGGTTGTGGGCGTCCACCTCGGCCACCTGCATTCCCTGCGATCGAAAAATCAGCGCCGTCACCGGTAAAATAAACGTCGCCGTGTTTCTGGGAATTTTCAAATGCGCTTCGGCGTAAGCGCCCGGAAGCAGCTCGCCTTTGGGATTGGCGACGTCGATTTCGACGAGCAGGGTGCGCGAGGCCAAATCGATGGAGTTGGCGGTGCGCACCAGTTTCCCTTGGAAACGGCGTCCGGGAAATTGCGGCAGCGTCAAGTCGGCGCTCAAGCCCGGAC
>CAZIDA010000409.1:0-3684 GCA_964537865.1 uncultured Acidobacteriota bacterium | reverse complement strand
AGTTGGGTTCCGTCGATGGATGAGGGCTGGATACGATTTGAATTCGACAAGTTTGAGACTCCGTATAAATCCATCAATGACCTGGACATCCGTCAAGGGAATCTGAATTCTCGCTTCGATGTGATCGTGCTGCCACAACAGAGTGCGCGTGCCATCGTCGACGGCAACGCTCCACGTTCTTATCCGGATCAGTACGTCGGCGGAATTGGCGACACCGGAGTGAATAATCTGAAGACTTTCGTCGCCAACGGCGGCACGTTGGTGGCAATCGACAAAGCCACGGACTTCGTCCTCGAGAAGATGGGAGTCCCCGTCACGGACGCGCTCGCCGGCCTCAAGACCACCGACTTTTTTTGTCCCGGCACTTTACTGGCGGCTGTGGGTGATTCGTCCAGCCCGATTACTTACGGGATGCCAAAAAATTTCACGGTCATGTTTGAAAACAGCCGCGCCTTTGAAACCAAGACGGGAAGAATCGCGGCGCGCTACGGCGCGGGCAATCCCAAGGAAAGCGGCCGGCTGATCGGCCCTCAACACATTGCCGATAAGGCCGCCATTGTCGATCTGAATTACGGAACTGGGAAGGTGATTTTGCTCGGATTCCGACCGGAGTTCCGGGGATGGACGGACGGCACATTCAAGCTTCTCTTCAATTCACTTTTTTATGGGGCTGCGACGGCCATCACACCCCAGAAATCCGGCCGCAAGTAGGATTCATGCGCGATGACTTATTCAAACCAACACTGAGGATAATCCGGTGACATCCACAAAAGCGCTTTCAGTCATCCTCACGCCCGGCGGCATGCGATGCGCCGTGGTGGGCGGCGATCAGTTGGCGGAAACTTGGGCGGAACATCTCGCTCGACAAGGGGCGATGACGCAACTGTTCCACCCGCGGCCCAGTGACGCTTTTCTGAAGTCGGCGCCGCAATTCGGGAAGTTGAGCGTGTCGCCGCGTGATTTCGAAGAAGCCGACTTCAAGGAATGTGACTGGATGATCGTAACCACGGAGGATCGCGCCGCGTGTGAGCGGTTGTCCCGCTGGGCGAAGTCGCATCATGTGTGGTGCGCGTTACTTCATTTTCCGGAGCTCGGCAGTCTGGCGATTCCGCAGGCGGTTTCGTTTGATACTTTTCAAATGTTGCTGCCCTTCGGTCCGGCTAATCCGCGAATCCACGACCGCCTCTCGAATGCCTTGCAGAAGTTTCTTCCCGCCGACTTTTCACGCGCCGTCGAGTTGCTGCAATCCGTCGAAAAACAAGTGAATGCGCAAACCGGCGATCGCCGGCAGCGCGCCCGCATCCTCGACGCGCTGTTGGGGTCGCACTTCCCAGAGCTGATTGCGAATAGCCGTTGGGAGAGCGCCCAGGAATTGGCGAACAAGGTGCTCCAATCTTTCTCGGGCGATCCGTCGCGTCGGCAGCGCGTCAGCCCGCGCGTCGGCGTTCAATTGAACGTTTCGTTCTTTGGCGATGGGCGCACTCAAACCGGCAAGATCTTCAACCTATCGCGCGATGGCGTGTTCATTGCGACCAAGAATATCCTTCCGAAGCTGACGCACGTCACCGCCATCGAATTCATTCTTCCCAACGGCCAACACGTTCGCGACGCCGAAGGTTTCGTCGTCTGGGAAAACTTGCCGCTCCAACCGCGCGCCCCCATGTATCCACCGGGCTTTGCGCTGATGTTTGATTCGCTTTCCACGGAGAATTTGAGCGGCATCGAAGAATTCGTCCGCAGCCAGTTGAGATGATTCAGCGGGTTGCTCAAAGTGGGGCAGGCACTCTTGCCTGCCGTGTATTTTCAGGCGAGAAAGGGCCGGGACACAGATTCCCCGAGACGGATCTGCGCCACGAGTTCTTAGCACCGTGCTAGTGGATGGTGCGCGTCTTCTTCTGCATGAAATCCATGAGCAAGTACTGGCCCAAGGTAAAAGGCGTGGTGAAGTAGGCTTTCCCCCGGCACATCTCCGTGATCTTCTTCACAAAATTCACGAGGTCGTAATCGCGAGCGAGCATGAAGGTATTGATCAGGATCCCCGCCTTCTTACACTTGGCGACTTCCTTGAACGTCTCGCTCAACACCAAGGGATCGAGCCCGAAGGCGTTGCGGTAGATGCGGCCATCGTCCTGAGTCAGCGCGGAGGGTTTTCCGTCGGTGATCATCACAATCTGCTTCATGTCCTTTCGCTGGCGCGACAAAATTCGCTGAGCCAGCCGTAGCCCTTCACGCGTATTGGTGTAATACGGGCCCACCTGAACGCGGGCGAGCTGCGAGAGCGGAACTTCTTCCGCCGAATCGTGGAACAACACCAGGCTCAAAGAGTCGCCCGGATACTGAGTCCGGATCAAATGCGACAACGCCAGCGCCACTCGTTTGGCGGGCGTGAAGCGATCCTCTCCGTAAAGGATCATGGAGTGGGAGCAATCCAGCATCAACACGGTGGCGCAGGAACTTTGATACTCCGCTTGATGGACGTACAGATCCGAGTAATCCAAATTGATGGGAACGCCCAGTCCATTGCGGCTGACGGCGCTTAGGAGCGTCGCCGAGATGTCCAAGTTGAGCGTGTCGCCGAATTCGTAGGGCTTCGATGCGCCGGACGTTTCAATCCCCGTCGCCAGATCGCGCGTGTCGTGTCGCCCGAACGACGATTTGCCGAGCGAGCCGAGCAAATCTCTCAGCGTCCGAAATCCCAGAAAGTCGATCGCTTTATCGGTGATTTCAAATCGCGCGGACGGGGCATCCGGGCCTTGCAGGCTGCCGGGCCGGCCACGCTCCGACGGATCGCGCTCTTGATCTTCCGGCCGCTCAATGGAGAGATATCCTTCTTGCTCCATCTTCTCGATCAGTTGATCGATCAGTTTTTTGAGGGGGGAATCCTGATACGCTTCCGCGTCTTCCAGCATCTGCTGCAGCATCTCCTGCGAAAACAGAGCGGTGTCCATCAACGCTTGGAGGATGGCGTTGTGAAGCTCTTCCAGCGACTGTTCGCCGTTCATCTCATAGAAACCGTAACTGTCGCGAAATCCGCTCTGCAGAAAAAAATCGGAGAGCTTCTCGAACAAGTCTTCCAGACTCAATCCTTCGAGTTCGCCGGGAATATATTTTCCATACTTGGTGACGGACATAAAAATTCACATGCGGCCGCGTGGCCGCGAACGGCGCCGCCGCCCTTTCGAAATCAGTTGTACGGCTTGCGATTTCGCGGCGTCTCTTCGCGAATCGCTTCCACCTTTCGATGTTCCGAGCCGAAGTAGCCGCGCTCCTCGCTGCGGCTGATTTTTCGATGGGCGTACAGGCCCTCCAAGATGAACTCCGCCGCCGCAACGACCGTCTCCGGATCGCCCTTCGGTTTCACGCTGAGTTCAGCGGTTCGCTCCACCAATCCTTGAATCAATCGCAGTTCCTTGAGCGCCTCGCCGGCGGAAGAAGTGTCGCTGATTTTCAGGGCGCCGCCCAAATCGAACCACTCCACAACTTGCTGCAAGTCGGAAACCCGAAAGTGTTTTGAGAAAGCGCGCGCCACGGCCCCACGAATCAACTCCCGCGCCACCGCGTCGGCGCCCTTCAATTCGCCTTCATATTCCAATTCCAGCTTTCCGGTGAGCGACGGCATGGCCGCGTAGACATCGCTGACGCGCGGAACGATCTTCTTTTCGAGGTTGAGCAAGGCGCGTCTCC
>CAZIDA010000408.1:0-3697 GCA_964537865.1 uncultured Acidobacteriota bacterium | reverse complement strand
TTTACTTCGCTCCGCGGCTTGTTTCCGGCCTTCGGGCGCCCAGCCGGATCATCCCGACAACTCGAGTAAAACGTGGCGACCTCGAGATGAAGGTGTATGTGAACGGAGAATTGAGGGCCGGAAAAACGGCGATGATTCTTGCGCCGGTCGCCGGGGGAGTGCTCCAGATCGCTTCCATCGTGAAAACCGGCACAGAAATGAAAGCGGGGGATGTGGTCGTCAATTTCGACCCGGCGGAGGCCCAATACGAGTTGGAGCAGAAACAATCGGAGGTGCGTGAAGCCGAGCAGGAAATCATCAAAATGAAAGCGGACAACGCAGTGCGGGAGGCTGAGGACCGTCTCGCGCTCCTGAAGGCGCAATATGACGTGCGGCGCGCGCAACTGGATGCTCAGCGAAACGAGGTGATCGGGGCCATTGATGCGAAAAAGAATCTTTTAACGCTCGAGGAAAAGAAGCGCGTTCTGGCCCAAATGGAGCAGGACCTGAAGTCACACCAGTCGTCGAATGCAGCCGCTCTCGCCGTTTTGGAAGAGAAGCGGACGAAGGCAGATTTGGTACGGCAGCAGCGGCAAATGGATATCGAGAAGATGCAAGTGAAATCTCCTGTGGAAGGAATTGTCGTCGATCAGGGAAATCCGGGGATGGGAATGGTGGTGATGTACCGGGGAATGACGCTTCCGGAGTTTCAGGCGGGAGACCAAGTCTATCCCGGCCGCTTGATTGCATTAGTGGTCGCCCCCAGCGATATGGAGATTGTCGGCAAGGTCGATGAGAGCGACCGCGGAAATTTGAAACCGGGCCTGAAGGCTGAAATCAATTTAGACGCATGGCCGGACCATCCCATGTCCGGAAAGATTGAATCCGTGGCCGGCGTCGTCACGCGATCATTTTGGGAATCTTCGAACCAGAATCAATATGACATCACTTTTCGGCTGGATCATGCCGATCGCAGGCTTCAACAGGGCCTGAGCGCGCAGGTCGTAGTATCGGGAGGGATGCTCCACAACGTCCTCTTTCTTCCGCGCCAAGCCGTCTTTGAAAAGGACGGGCAACCGATTGTTTATGTGGGGAATCATGGCCGCTTTGATGCCCAGCGAACCAAGATTCTTCGCCGCACTGAAAGCAACGTGGTAATCGGAGATTTGCCTGAAGGAACAGAAGTCGCGTTGGTAGATCCTGAGGAGAAAAAGAGCGGGTCGAATGTGAATGCCGCTGCGAGCATTTCCAGCACCATGAAAGGAGACCGGTGACCTTGCAGAATTCAGCTACGGCAGGAGTCTCGTCTTCCAGAATGGACTTCCGCCCGGACGTCTCGCTCGGCGTTCAAAACCTCTTGGCGCACAAGATGCGCTCCCTCTTGACGATGCTCGGGATGATCTTTGGCGTCGCCGCCGTGGTGTCCATGCTTTCTATCGGAGCCGGCGCGCAACAGCAAGTGATGGCGTTCATCGAACAACTGGGCGTGCATAATCTTATCGTTGAGGCGAAGGAAGCCAACGACTATCAAACTCTCGGGAAGGTTCGAAAGATCTCACCCGGTCTGACGTTGCATGATTATCGAATGATTCAGGCAGACCTGGTTGGCATCGAGGAATCAACGCCGCGCAAACGCTATACTCCAACGAAACTCTTGCCGAAACCGCAACGCGAAATGCCGACCGTCTTTGGGATCGGCCCGAATTATCAGAAGATCTCCGGTGTGAGAATCGGCGAGGGACGTTTTTTTGGCGATCAGGAAAATGAGGAGGCCGCGCCCGTGTGTGTGTTGGGCGAAGGAGCCAAGGAAAACTTGTTTGGAGATAAAGAAGCCATCGGCAAATTCGTAAAGATCAATGAACAATGGTTTCGTGTCATCGGAGTGGCAGCGAGCCAATTGAGTTCTCCTTCCGGGGTCACAGGACTGGCCAGCCAGGACCAAAACAATCTGATCCTTATTCCGCTGAATTCTGCATTGTTGCGCGCCGAAGATTCGTATGCCGATTTGAAGGACGAGATTGACGGAATTTATCTGAGACTCAACGCCGCGATAGATCCTGTGTCGGCGGGGGAATCAGTGCGGAGTCTTCTGAACGTAACCCACCGCAATGCCGGTGACTTCAGTATCGTCGCACCGGCCGAATTGTTGGCAGAGCAAAAGCGCACGCAGCGGATTTTCGACATGGTGATGGTGGCGATTGCCTCCATCTCTTTGCTGGTGGGGGGAATTGGAATAATGAACATCATGCTCGCGAGCGTCTTGGAGCGAACTCACGAAATTGGTTTGAGGCGGGCGGTGGGAGCCCGACGAGCTGACATCGTTCGGCAATTCTTGATGGAAGGAATTCTGATTTCAGTGGTGGGTGGCTTGATCGGAATCCTGTTTGGGTTCGGGCTGTCACGCCTGATCGCACTGCTGGCGGGATGGTCGACAATCGTCACAACGGTTTCAATCCTGTTGGCATTCCTGGTCTCCGTTTCGGTGGGGTTGATATTTGGAATCTATCCTGCCATCCGAGCGGCTCGGCTTGATCCCGTCGAGGCGCTTCGCTATGAGTGAATGTCGCAAACGAAGGCGCCGAGTAACAAAAAAGCACTCCCACGCGGAGAGTGCTTTTGAATTTCTGTGGTAGCCAAAGCGCTAATTGCGCCGTTTCAAAGTTGGAGGCGCGTCATCGTCTGGTTTCTTGCCAGTGCCAGTATCCACGTCGGTCGTGTCACCGGAAGTGCGGCGCTTTAACGTGGGGCGATCGCTTCTGGCCTCTTCGACGGAGCGCCGATTCTCGAGGCCCTCGAGCCGAGCTTTCACCATCTCAAAATCGGAAGTGTCCACAATGTAAGAGTCTCGAGCCGGAAGAAGTTGTGCAATCTCTCTCTGCGCCCGCTCGATGCGGTCCGGGGTTGCCGGGTGCGAAGCAAAAGCTCTGGAGATAGTACCGGGCTTACGTTTCTCTGTGGCCTCGATCCGTTCGAAGAACGTGACCAAACCATTCGGATCATACCCGGCTTCGTACATGTACTGGATGCCGAGATAATCCGCTTCCTCCTCGAAGCCGCGGCTGAATTTCAAGAAACTCAACGGGAGCGCCAAGCTGGCGGCCTGTCGAATTCCGTAGCCGGCCCAGCCTCCCAGAAAGATCAACGGCAGCGAAGCCCAGTTGGCAACTTCGGCGCGCGTGGCCTGGCGAGTTCCGTGGCGCGCCGCCACGTGGGCGATCTCATGCGCCATCACGCCGGCCAACTCGGATTCGTTCTGAGCGGCCAGAATCAATCCCGTGTCCACGAAAAAGAATCCTCCGGGCAGCGCAAATGCGTTGACCTCGTCGGAATCAATAACTTTGATGGTGAAGGGGACCTGCGCGTCGGAATGTTTAACCAAGTTCTGGCCGACGCGGTTGACGTATTCGGCGATCACCGGATCGGTTACAATCTTTGAAGTCCGCTCGACTTCTTGCGCCATGGATTTGCCGAGCGCGATTTCCTTTTCAATGGAGTATCGGTTCAAGCCCTTGCCGACATTGCGGTTGCCGATGTCGTTGATGTCTCTCTCGTTTTTACTTTGAGCCCAGACGGGAGCGGCGCTTATCGTGAGCATCAGGATGAGAATCACAATACTTTCGCGGTATCGTTCTTTCATTGCGGTCTCTCCTCGGTTAAGCGTGTCGTGATATTATATCGCCTTTTCGATCTTCCATTTCCTTTTTTTGTGGATGAGGAG
>CAZIDA010000407.1:0-3698 GCA_964537865.1 uncultured Acidobacteriota bacterium | reverse complement strand
CTGCTGCAATTTTTGTCCCTGCTTTTTACCAACCCTTGCGTAATTTGGGTTAATCCTTACTGGACAAAGTTGATTTTGACGAAGTGAGCCTCATGAAGCCAGCCGATTGTCGTGACGAGGGACAACATGGGGGAGACTGGCCGCCGTTCAATCTATTCCCCCGTACATCCGAAGTCAAGGAGTTTTTGGGTAGAGTTTTTGGGTAGTGGGTCAGTTTGAGCGTGGCACGCGCATCATGCGCGTGAATCACGGGCCAGAGGCCCGTGCCACCTTTGAAATTGACCCACTACCAGTTTTTGAGCAACCCATCGCGGTCGGCATCGGATACTTGTTCTCTCCCTCCGAGTTTCGACATATCATAGCGCTCTCAAGGAGCACTCATGACGAAGCGCATTCTCGTTCTCTTGATCCTTGCTCTCTTGCAACTGGAAATTTCGATGTCGGGAGAAACCAATCCGCCCATCGCGGTCTTTTGGGAAAACAATTTTCCCGCGGCAGATTCAACAGTTCCTGAACACGCGACGCTCGCCGCTGCGTTCCCCGGCGCGGCGTTTGTGACGGCGCAGCATTTACCTGAGGCATTGGCGCGCCCCGAGACGCGATTGTTGGTGCTTCCTTTCGGCTCGGCATTTCCCGCGGAGGCGTGGCCGTCCATCGAATCGTATCTTGAACGCGGCGGAAATCTTCTGGTCTTGGGCGGAAAGCCGTTCACGCGTCCGGTGTATCGTGAAGGGGAAGCGTGGAAGCTGCATGACGCCCAATCGGCCTTTGCGCAACAACTGTTCATCAACGCCTATCAAACCACGCCCGGCACTCAAGAACTCAGCTTTCATCCCAACAGCGACTTTGGCTTTCTCCACCTGCCGCATTTCACGTGGAGTCAAAGCTTCAGTCTGATCATTCGAATGAGCGACGAAACTCTGTATCCTCGCGAAGGATCGGCGGGCACGATCGACGCGCGGCTGCAAACGCTGGTTTCGGGAATTCGCGACGGCCGGCGACTCAGCGCGCCGCTCGTCGAGATCGATCATGTGAGAAATCGCTTTGCCGGTGGGCGATGGGTTTTTCTCGCCTGCACGCCCGCGCCGGACTTTTATAAATCCGCGAGCGCCGAGAAACTAATTGCCACGCTGGCACAACAGGCGCTTCAAGGCGCCGAAGAGTTCACCGTGCGCCCCACTTTCCCGCTCTTTCTTCCCGGTGAGCCGGTGAACTTTGAAGTTCGTTGGCAGCGCTTCGTGGCCGCGCCGCCCGCCGCACGCCTTGAAATTTCGATCCAGCCGGAGTCCGGCCCGGGCATCACCAAATCGGTGGAGCTGGCGCCGAAAGCTTATCCCTTCGTCGCGTCGGTGAACGGCTCTCCCATCGAGGGCAAAGGATTTTACGAAGTGACGGGGACGCTCTTCGTCGACGGAAAAGTTGCGGCCATCGATCACAATGGCTTCTGGATGCGCGACGAACAGTTCTTGCGTTCCGGCCCGCGGGTTACGGTCAATCACGATCTTTTTGAATTCGACGGCCATCCGCGGCTCGTCGTCGGCACAACTTACATGGCCGGCGATGTGCAGCGACAATTCTTTCTCCGCCCCAATCCGTACGTCTGGAATCGCGACATGGCCGCCATCAAGGCCGCCGGCATCAACATGCTGCGCACCGGATGGTGGTCCGGATGGGATCAAGTGATGAAGTCGGACGGCGTCGTCAGTGAAAGCGCGCTGCGCGCCGTCGAAGCTTTCTTGATGACCGCGCGCAAGTATGAACTGCCGGTGCAATTTACCTTCTTTGCGTTTCTGCCGGACGTGCTGGGCGGATCGAACGCATATCTCGATCCGGAAAGCCTGCGCCGACAAAAAGATTTGATCACCGCCGTGGTGAGCCGATTCAAAAACGTTCCGTTTTTGATGTGGGACCTCATCAACGAACCGAGCTTCGACAATCCCAAAGAACTTTGGGAGACACGGCCCAATCGCGACTGGGCTGAAGCGAAGGCTTGGAACAAATGGTTGAAGTCACAATATGCGGATCGAAAGAGCTTGGCCGAGGCATGGAGGGCAACTCCCATTCCCGATTCTT
Source organism: uncultured Acidobacteriota bacterium (assembly GCA_964537865.1). Lineage (GTDB taxonomy): Bacteria > Acidobacteriota > Terriglobia > JAIQFV01 > JAIQFV01 > CAZIDA01. The sequence goes on along the minus strand of CAZIDA010000407.1, from coordinate 1,625 downwards.
CCCCCGTCCCTTTGCCGGCCGATTCGGAATTTTCATCGCGCGCGCCTTATCAAACGAACCTGGGAAGCAACGCTCTAAAGATTTACGATTTCGATCGCTTTTCCCAAGAGGAATTTCTGCATTGGGTAGAGGAAATGCGCAGCGCGATTCGATCCGCCGGCAGCGCGCAGTTGATCACGGTGGGTCAAGATGAAGGCGGTGGCACGGAGCGTCCCTCGCCGGACTTTTTCGGAAAGGCGGTTGACTTCACGACGAATCATACTTGGTGGCTTTCGGATGCGCTGCTCTGGGATTCATTGGTCGCCAAGCAGCCGGACCAGCCGCTGCTGATTCAGGAGACGGGCGTGGCGCGATCGCTCCAAGTCGACGGCAGCGCGCGGCGCTCGCCCGATGAGGAGGCGGAATTGCTGGAGCGCAAGATGGCCATGGCGCTGGGCACGAGCGCCGGCGCCGTCGAGTGGCTGTGGAATGTGAATGCCTACATGCGCGACGACAACGAAGTGGCCATCGGAGCGGTGCGCGGCGACGGAACAGAGAAGCCGGAGGCACAAACGATGCGACGCTTTGCCGCCTTTGCGGCAGCCGTGGGCGGCGCGCTTTCACAACTCGAACCACCGGAAGTCGCCGTGGTGACTTCGCAAGCGCTGCAGTTTTCGGCTTGGAATAATCTCGCCGTGGAAGCGCGGCAGAAGTCCGTGCGCGCGCTTCATTATTATTGTCACGTCCCGGCTTTCGTGGTTGGAGAAAACCGCGTGGCCGAGATGGGACATCCGAAACTCGCGATCCTTCCGTCACCTCATGCGCTCAGCGACGACGCATGGCAGAAGTTGGTGGACTACGTGCGCGGCGGAGGAAATCTTCTCATCACCGGATCGATGGAACGCGATCCGCATTGGCAAATCACGCATCGCCTCTCGGCTTTCAGGTTGGAGGCGCAACCACGCCCCTTGACCGCCCGACAAGTCGATCTTCAAATTGGAGGCGACATCATTCCGCTTAGCTTCGACGGTCAGAAACAGGAGGCGGTGGAGATGTTGAGCGCGGTCGACGGCAAGAGCTTCCATGAATTCTCCGTCGGAAAAGGAAAGATTTTTGTGACCGCGTATCCGGTGGAATTGGCGGAGGGCGTCGAGCCCGCAGCCGAGGTCTACAAACGAGTTTTGAGTCGGCTGGAAATTGAATCCCCGTTTGAAGGAACGATGCCTTCACCGGGGATTCTGATTCGGCCGGAGGTGTTCGCCGACAGCATTCTCTACCTGTTCGTCTCCGAACGCGACCGGCCCGAACACATTTCCATCACCGACAACGAAGCCGACGCCGACATTCAGTTCACATTGCCGCCGCAGCGCGCCCGACTGATGTTGCTGCGCAAATCGGATGGCAAGGTGCTGGCGCAATACGGATTCTGAAGTTTATGGTGGCGCAGACCCGCCGCGGCGGGTCTGCGCGTGGGCCATCTCGTCGGATCGCAGTGAGCTTTTACGACGCGTTGTAAGAGAGCCCACGATTTCCTCAATTGTCGCTGACTGAATTGCCAAGCTCCGGCGCGGCCAGTATAATCCGGATATCGTCTTAGTAATACTAAGTTAAGTAATCAAGATGTGTTTTCAAATTGCGCACCGCAC
>CAZIDA010000406.1:0-3704 GCA_964537865.1 uncultured Acidobacteriota bacterium | reverse complement strand
AGTCGATTCGCAATCGCTAATACGTCATCGTATTTATGAAGATGGGTACTTAGGCCGCGAGAGATCAGGGCTTTCGTTTCCGATACTGAACGCCCGCTACTCCCTTAAAATCAGCATCCTGTGTCCACAAAGTCGCCGCGTGCAGCCTCGTCGTCGCCAAGATGATGCTGTCTGCCATTGGCAGTTTGGCTTCGTGACTGATGCGAGCCGCCTCCAACGCAGTACGGGAGTCCAGATCAACCACGGCGCCTTGCTGCATAACCGCCACCGCTTCGAGTGCCTGACCCTCGTCTCGCTGTGTGAGGACACGTTTGAAAACTTCGTAGAGCGTCAAGGACGGCACCAAAAGATCTTCTGTTTTCTCAATGGCGGAGGCAAAAAAGGAGGCGTTGGGACCGTTGGCGAAATACTCCAGCCAAGCACTCGAGTCGACAACATTCATAGACGATCCACCTCTCGCTCAACTTGGGTGTCGATCCCCTTCAGGAAGCCGCGCATTTCCTTGATGGGCCGAAGCGGAATCAGTTCGATGCGATTACCATACGCAATCGCCTGGATCTTTTGTCCTGGTGATAAACTCAATTTGTCCCGAATCAATCGGGGGATGACAACCTGAAACTTTGGTGAAATCGTAACCGTCCCCATGGAACCTCCATCGATAGACACGCCGTAATACCGTTATGATATCGATGCTGGATTAAGCTGTCAATCTTCATGGCCCAACGCCTGAGCGGTTTGGCACAGCACGGAGTATTGTGCAACCTTCGACTTCGCTGCCGATAAAATAGATATCGAATACCTCAGGCAGAGAGGCAAACGCTGAAATGACCTTTTCTTTTAGTTGGCCTCTGGAAAGCATAGAGCATTGCACCTGTTCATCCTATTATTATTCACGGCTAACAACGCTGCAGATCACTGAAGGGGTCGATTACTGAAGGGGTCAGACCTGGACGGGCTGTTCCCCAAATGGTCCTCTTATGGTGGATGATATACTTCGTTTGAGGCTCATTCCAGTGTTGCCTGGAGATTTTCCTCCTGATGGGTTTTGAAGACCCGCCGCAAGACGGCTATTTGAGCAACAGCCCGAGAAAACCTGACCCTCGTCATCTGAACCTTAATCCTCGCCGAGTCATCCGGCAGATCATTTCTCTTTCATCTGGGCGAGGATATCCACCATGTTGAACCGCTGACCCGCGAAGTCTTGGGCTTGTTCTCCCACCAACGCGATGAACGTGATGACTTGGCGGAACTCGTGACGGGTCAGTTTCACATTTTGCTGCTTGAACACTTCTTTGATGGCCTCATTCTTGAGATTGGTGATCTGTTGATTCTTCACATAGAAACGAATGTTGTTTTCGAAAATCGCCGCGTTCCCGCAGAAGTTTCGGTCACCCTTCTTGGCGTACTTAATTGTCGTTTCGAGAATATCTTCGGTATCGCCGACATCGGCGCTAGGCTCAAATGGAGATTTTGCATTCTGCTCGGTCTGCGGGAGCTTCATCATTCGTGCCTTCTCTTTGAGGACGGCATCGGCCGAGATCGTGTATCCTCGCTGAACGTACTGGTTGTAGAGGGCGTCTAGTTGGCGAATGTACTCGGCCTTGTAAGCTGCAATCGCCATCTCCACTTGTTGCTTGAATGCTTGACGCGCTGCCATCAGATCCCTGGGCTCTTCGGCTCGCGTCTGCGCGATTGCGCCACTATTCGCCATTATGATCAAGGTGACAATGATTAGAAGCATGCGTCGAATCATATCGGTCTCCTTTTCATGCTGAAGTATGAGTTGGGTGGAAGTGTGCGGATTCCGGAATAGCTTCAACCATAAAGCCATCCATCCGACGCGGTAAAGATCGAGCCCAAACACAAAGCCGAAATTCAAACGTAGTATACCCGTTTCAAAAAAGAGCGGCAAGTTTGGAGCGGGCCGCCAGCGGCGGCGCTTTGGATTCCAGCGGAGCGGTGTTCATTGATGGCCGAGAGAATTTATGCAGCCGGAGGAAAAGCGGCGTCGCAGCCGCCGCACTCCACAGCGAAAACGCGGACCGCAGACAAGAGTGTCTGCGCCACTCGCCTTTGCGATTGCTCTTTTATGTTGTTGGGGAAAATCTGTTAACATACACTTTTTTTAATCGCGTCAAGAAAGGTTGATGGAATGAAAGTTCTCGTGATTGGCGATGTCGTCGGTCGTCCGGGGCGCGACGCGGTGCGTGAGCACATGCCGCTGTTGCGGCGGCAGCACGGCGCGGAACTGGTGGTAGCGAACGTCGAAAATGCCGCAGCGGGTTTTGGTTTGACGCCACAAATCGCCGACGATTTTTTCTCCTGGGGCGTCGACGTCCTGACTTCCGGAAATCACATTTACGACAAGAAGGAGATCATCGAATACATCGCCCGCGAGGCGCGCTTGCTTCGGCCCGCGAATTATCCGCCCCGGGCGATCGGGTCCGGCCTCTTCCTGGGGAAGACAAACCGCGGCGTGAGTTACGCGGTCCTGAATCTTCAAGGCCGCATCTTCATGCCGCCCAGCGATTGCCCGTTTCAAACGGCCGACAACATCCTCGAGAAGATTCCGTCCACCGTGAAGGTGCGGATCGTGGATATGCACGGCGAGGCCACTTCAGAGAAACAAGCGATGGGCTACTACCTCGACGGGCGCGTTTCCGCCGTGGTGGGAACGCACACGCATGTCCCCACGGCCGACGAGCGCATCCTTCCCAAGGGAACCGCCTTCCAATGCGACATCGGCATGACCGGCCCTTACGACTCGGTGATCGGCGTCGATAAAGAACAAATCGTTCAGAAGTTTCTCGACCAAATGCCCAAGCGCTTCGAGACGGCTTCGGGAGACGCGCGCCTCAGCTCGGTCCTCATCGACGTCGACGAATCCACCGGCCAAGCGCGTTCCATCGAGCGATTGGTGATTCGAGGATAAGATTAAGAGGGGTTGTTGACCCTTTGAGCGGCTGACCGAACAACCGGTGAAGTTCTTCCTGGAAAAACTCCAAATTCCAAATGCCAGGTTCCAAACAAGGATCAAGAGCCAAGCACCAAATAAGAAAGGGTTGAGATTGCGGCACGCTCATTTCTCAAGCAAACGGATGACATTTTGGAATTTGATGTTGGGCCGTTGTTTGGAACTTGGTATTTGAAATTTGGCTATTGCAGCTCCAAGACAAGAGTGCCTGCGCCATCAAGGAATCCTCTCATGATTGATTATCGAATCGGCAATGAATTAGATATCGATGAAGTGATTGACTTGTATCGCGCCAGCACGTTGGGTCTTCGAAGGCCGGTCGACGACCCCGAGCGGATGCGGCGCATGATTCAAAATTCCAACCTCGTGGTCACGGCGTGGGATGGAAGTTTGCTGGTGGGAATTTCGCGCGCGCTCACCGATTCCAGTTACGTCACGTATCTCTCCGATCTAGCCGTGCGTGAATCGCATCAGCGATCCGGCATCGGCAAAGAATCAATTCGCCGCACGCAACAAGCCGCCGGGCCGGAAGCGTTTTTGATTCTGTTGGCCGCGCCGGCGGCAGAGGAATATTATCCGCACATCGGGTTCACACATCATCCGCAAGCGTGGTTGCTTCGACCGGGACAAGAGGTGCATTGAGGCGAGCGCCCGGCGTGGGGCAGACACTCTTGTCTGCTCCGAAAATAGCGTGGATGTTCTGGTAGCCGCGGTACGTTTTGGGTACCGC
>CAZIDA010000405.1:0-3707 GCA_964537865.1 uncultured Acidobacteriota bacterium | reverse complement strand
GCTTGACCCCGCGCGTTGCGAGTAAACGTGGCAGTCTCTCCATCGTACAATCCATGATTCGGAAACTTGAAGACGTTTTCGGAATTCCCCTCCAACGGATCGTACTCGAACCATTCAATCAAAGCCGTGAGGTGTCCATCCTTTTCCAGAATATATAAGGTGTCATAATCCCACCCGTACTCCCCGATTAAACCTTTCCACCGTGAGGGAGCAGGAGAAGGTTTGGAGGCCACAACGCGATTCAATGTTTCGCTCCCGACTTTGATCCCATTCGGTAGAATTTTGATCTTGGGTCCATATCCGAGTTCGCCGTCCAGTATAAGATTTCCACCGAGCCGGCGAACCTGAGTCATCATGCCCCCGTTTACCGGTAGCGCCACGAGTTCTCCCTCCCGTTCTTTGAGATCGATGGCGTGATTCCCTTCGCCGTAACGTCCGGCCAAATGTCGAGCCATATCCGGTGAAACCGGTGTCGTGGTTGGAATCACCGGCGGAGTTTGACCTGAGCGCGCCGCCAGCATCAATTTCAACGCCTCGTTGGCGACGTGCGCGGTCACTGCGTTGGCGCCGTCCATCGTCGTGACCGTGACCACGCCAAGTTTCTCGTCCGGCAGGGCCGAGAGTTGAGTGGCGAAACCATAAATAGCGCCGCCATGCCCAATCATCCGGTGTCCTTCAAATCGAGACACCAGGAAGCCGATTCCAAAACCGACCTTTTCGCCGCCCTTCACGAATTGCGGCGTCCACATTTGCTGAAGAGTTTGCGGCTTCAAAACTTGTCCATTCGGACCACGGCCTCCATTGAACAGAACCATCATGAATCGCGCCAAGTCCGTGACGGTGGAATACATGCTGCCGGCGGGGGCCATCCCCAGTTGAAAGGTCGGGGCAGGGAAGAGGCGGCCGTCGTAAGTCCACATAAACGCTTTTGCCAAATGCTGGATAATTCCCGGTTCCGGCTCGAACGCGCTTTCATTCAATCCCAACGGCGCCAGGACCGATCGCTTCAAATAGGCGGCAAAGGATTGATGTGAGACAGTCTGCAGCACGTAGCCGACAGTGGCCACGCCGGCATTGGAGTATTTCGTATGGGTTCCGGGGCGATAGACCAAGGTGGTGCCGTTGAGACTGTGGACCATTGCGGACAAAGACGGATCGGTGGGGTCGAAATAATTTCCTACCGGCGGCTCGCGCACCAAACCGGCACGGTGGGACATGAGTTCGCGCAGCGTGATCGCCGACGCGAAGGGATTCCGGGGATGAAAATCGGGCAGATAAGTGGTGATCGGGGCGTCCAAATTCAATTGCCCCTTTTCCACCATCTGCATGATCCCGATGTCCGTGAAAAGCTTTGACACCGAGCCGACACGGTAAACGGTTTCAGCAGTGGCGGGAATCTTGTGATCCGGATCCGCATAACCAAATCCCTCAGCCCAAACAATTCTCTGATCATCGACCAGAGCAATGGAGAAAGCGGGGAGCTTCTTGTCTGCCATCTCGTGTTTGATAAACAGCGCCAACTCTGCCGCGACGCGCGAATAGGCTTTCTGAGGGCCTATATTTTGCTCGTCTGCACAGTGGAGGGAACCGACCAGAGAAATAAACGAGACCAGCAAACCGACAACAATGAGCGATGAACGGTGGTTGGACTGCCGAGGGTTCGAAGATGCAGTCTTGGGTGATCGCGGGAAAAGCATTTCATTGCTCCTTATCCAAATCGACACCGGTCTTGCGCTTGGAGACCACAAGGTCTGCTCCGCCTACCGCCGTCTCATGAGATCCTACCAGAGAACCATGAGATCATCCCCAGCACAAAAGTAGTCATTTGAGACCGGTTGATCCCCTAATACTTCAAGCTGAATGCCAACAGTCTCCAATACAGAATGAACCAGGTGAAGCCGAGGCATGCGAGTATCATCAGCACGCTGTGCGCCCGATGCCACCACCATTGTCTTTCATTCCACTGCCGAACCACGCCATAAATCACTGCGATCGAACCGACGACTCCCAGCCAGCCGAACAACTGTGTCAAACGAAGCCAGGGATCCAGGGCACGACCAAATCCTGTGATGCTCTTGGTCGTGAAAAGAAGCAATATCACGAGGCCAATCGAAAACGCCAGATCGATGAAACAAACCGTGAAGACCGCCCTGCGAAGACGCGAAGATGGAGGCGTCAGTTGAAGGGGTTGGCGATAATGGCGTCGCGCCAGGGCGCCCATCGGCCACAGCAGCACGGTCAGTGCAAAGACAGCCAGGCAGGCAAGAAGCACAAAGTAATTGAAATGCTTGTTCTGGTACCACGGGACGCGCTGAAAGACAAAGAAAGGGTAGTCGATCACCAGCACGAGACGCCCGTTTTTGTCGCGAACAAAGGTGAGACGATCCTGGCCGTGGACTTCCCGATAGGCCAGCGGAGAGATTTCCTTCCAGCGCATGGGCTGGCCATCAGGTCCCTTCAACTCGCCCACGGTGATTGTGCCATCCTTATTGCCATACACCTGCATTTCTCCCAGCATGCCGAGCGCCCGTAGAAAGTTGTTTCCAGGCCGACGGCTGGTCATGTACATACCGGTCACAACAGCCGTGTCGCTGGCACTTTGTTTCAGCGTGCTCGTAGCCGGTGGTTCATAGGGAAAGTAGCGATCCAGAAATTTATGGAAGACTACGGTTCGGGGTGACGCATCCCCTCGACCTAGACTGTTGAAGGAAATAAAGAAGCCCACATTGGCATCGAGAATAAGATGCAAGTCGGAATGGAAGTACTCCGTGTCTCCTGCGTGACCGATGATGCGATGACCATTGCGTGTTTCCTCGTAGAAACCTAGCGCCATGGCATTCATCCCGGGGGCTGGGCGGAACTGCGCTGAGTGCATCAGCCTCACCGTCTCCGGCTTAAGGATTTGCGCCTCACCATATCTACCGTCTTGAAGATGCGCCATCATGAAATGCGTCATATCATCAGCGGTCGTGGACAGGCTGCCCGCAGGTGCTGTGTTCACAAACTCGAAGCCCTTCGCCCCGGAAGAGGCGCGCATGTAGCCGACGGACATCAGCGGCTGGAGCTCGGGTGGCAGCGGCTCGGCAAAGGTCGAATGGTCCATGCCCAAGGGCTTGAAAATGTGGTCGCGGATGTAGTCGTTAAACGGTTGCCCGGAGACTCGCTCGACGATATAGCCGGCCAAGCTCGCACCGTAATTTGAGTAGGCCGGCGTCGTCCACGGGGGATAGATGCGGTCAGGCAAATGCCCTCGCAAGTATGTCCCCAGCGGTTGCAGGTGGGCGGCATCCGCAACGAATAAGTCTTTTATTGCTTCCCCGAATCCGGGCGTATGCGTCATGAGGTCGCGCAACGTGATCGGCTGCGGGAAGGTATCCGGGATCTTGAAGTCCAGATAGTCGTTCACATTCCGGTCGAGATCGAGTTTGCCTTGCTCGACGAGTTGCATCACGGCCGTCCAAGTAAATAGCTTCGAAATGGACCCGGGCCGGAAGAGCGTCTCCGTCGCCGATACCGGTTTCCTCTTTGCCAGGTCGGCATACCCATAGCCCTTCTCCAAAACCACTTTTCCATCCTTAACGACGGCGATCACAACACCGGCAATGTCGTCCCGTTGGATCTCAGCGGGGACCAAACCGTCCAGAAATGCTTCAACGTCGGTCTGTGTCATCTCGGGAACGGCTTGCACTGCTTTGGCGTCGGGCTGA
>CAZIDA010000404.1:0-3712 GCA_964537865.1 uncultured Acidobacteriota bacterium | reverse complement strand
GCCTCAAAGCGGCCGCAAGCGACGTAGCAGAGATCGAGCGCGGCGCTTCCCAGGCGCCGGACTCCTTGCGAGCGCAACGTAAACGCTCGAAACACCTCGATGTTCCGCTCGGCCTGCTCGCGCTTCTGCACCGGAAATCCGGTGACGAGGAGCGCGCGATTCAAGTCGTTGACGGAGGAAACCGCGATGGGTTTGCCGTTCAGAAAGGCGCCGCTTCCTTTTTCCGCGTAAAACAACTCCGGGCGCGCCGGGTCGTACACCACGCCCACTATGATCTCCTTCTTGTATTCAAGCGCAATAGAGATGGAGAAAAGCGGCAAGTCGTGGGCGTAGTTGGTGGTGCCGTCGAGCGGATCGATGATCCAGCGGTAATCAGAACCCGTTTTTCGCGCGCCGCTCTCTTCCGCCACGATAGCGTGTTGAGGATACTGCGCCAGAATTTTTTCGATGATCAGACGTTCCGAAGCGCGGTCCGTCTCCGTCACCAAATCGACTTCCGCTTTGAATTCGATCTGCTTGGGCTTTTCGTACGCCCGCATCAGAATTTCACCGGCCGCTTTGGCCGCGTCAATCGCCGTGTCGAGATAGGGAAGCATAGATCAGATAAAAAAGGCCTTTGAATGTTGTTGAACACCGCACGGAGAGCGCTTGAACAGGATCCTTGGCGCTCTCTTACCGATTTTGGATTATAGCCGTGAATTCGCGAGGCGGGTGGATTTTTTCGGGCCGCTCTGCGATCAACGATTCGGCGCGTAATAGCCGTGGCGGGTACGCACGACGAGCTGGGGATTGCGGGTCGTCAATTTAATTCGCCGGAGCTCGGTAGAGGGCGAGCGGACGTTGGAATAATAGCCGATGGCGTATTGCGTTCGAAGCTCGTCGCTGATCTTGGCGTAGATGGAATCCAGTTCGCCGATGCTGTTCGGGATGAACGCCTTCCCGCCGGTCTCTTCAGAAAGAGTCATGAGGGCGTGTTCGCCGCCTAACGCTCGCCCGGCGTCGCTCTTGATGGGCGTAATGATGATGGCGTAGATGATGGCCTGCGCCTCATCGGCCGCCTTCAAGGCCTCGTCGTAGCTAACGTGGCTGGTGGTGTCCGCGCCGTCGGAAACAATCACCATCACTTTCTTCTGCTTCTGGCGTTTCAAGGTGCTGGAGGCCAGATAGATGGCGTCGTAAAGCGACGTGGCGGTTCCCGGAATGATGGAGCGGATTCCTCGCGAAAGAGCCCGGACGTTGTTGGTGTAACCGGAAAGCTGATCGACGTCGTATGAGAAGTCAAAGATGGCGGCGCTGTCTTGCGGGCGCAGAACAGATTGAAAAAACCGAGTGGCTGCCTGTTCCTCAAATTTCAAATCTCGCGCCGTGCTCAAGCTGGAGTCGACGAGCAGCGCGATGCGAAGCGGCAACTCGGATTCCCGGTTGAAAAACGCAATCTTCTGCTCTTGATCGTCCTCCCTTAAATCAAAATCCTTCGCGGTCAGCGTGCGATCGACCCATCCGTCCGGCCTCTTCACGGTAGCATACAGAATGGTCAGATTCACATCGACCTTGAAACGAACAGAGGGCATCTCCTGGCTTTGAGCGCCGGGGCCGTTGTGAAGTGGGACGCCGGGTGTTTGCGCCGCTGTGAGCCGCGGAGGTTGAACCAGCAAGAAGAAGAGGACGGCGGGCAGGATTGCTATCCCGTGCCGCTTAGTTCGATGAAAGGACGATTTGGCGATCACCGCTCCTCGCATGAATTCGTCCGTCTTCCTCCTTGGGTATGGACTTTAGACAACCTTGCTACATTGATCGCGTCTTCGGATTAACGCATTTTCACGCCGTTCGATGCGCGGGGAGAGGATTGAGTTGGATGTCACACGTCGCGGATGAAGGGAAGAGGCTCCCACTGGCTGCTGGAGGGCGGGGCCGTGGACACGCGATCAATTTTCGTGGCATGCCTTAACCGGAACATCTCCTTCGATCCACAGTTCCCCATCTTCAAAGCACTCTTTTTTCCAAATGGGAACGATGCGCTTCAACAGATCGATGGCGTAATGACAAGCTTCAAACGCCGGCCTGCGATGGGCCGAGGTAACGGCGATGAGCACGCTCGTTTCGCCGATCTCCAGGCGCCCCAGCCGATGGATGATGGCCGCGGAATCAATCTCCCACATTCCCTTGAGACGTTCGCCGATCTCGGCGATCTTCTTGAGGGCCATCGGCTCGTAAGCGTGATACTCCACGTACCGCGTTCGTTTTCCCCGGGAGTTGTTTCGAACGATTCCTTCGAAGAGAACCACGGCGCCGTCTTCGGGACGCTTCAAACCGGCAAGAATTTCTTGTGTTGGAATAGTTTGATGAATAATTTGATATCGATCTCCCGACGCCGTCGTCTTCGAAGACCCTCCGCTCACGGGGGGAAAGATGGCCACCTCATCGCCTTCGGCCAACGGGTGGTCCGGGCGCGCATACTCTTGATTGACGGCCACCAGCAGATTGCCGCGAAAGCTTTTCAGTTGAGGCTGCTCGATGACGCATTGCTGCAACACATCCGACACGCGAGCATTTTCCTGAAGAGACATCCATTGGCTGTCGCGTCCCATGAGATCGCGACAATAAGCGAAATACAAAACCTGAACTTTCATTGAATGCTTGACTCCGGGATTGAAAGCGCTTCCATCGTTAGGAGCGAATCGAAGATTCTTACAGAGGCTTTTATAACATAGGACGCCTCGAATCTGAAAGTCGGCGCAGCGCGCCATGTCTTCAATTGAGAATGACAAAATGTAGCAACGCATTCTGGCGCGGGTAGGCCCGCCGAGCGCGTTTCTCGGCGGGACCTCGAACAGTCCATCGAAAACTTCTCATTGCAGATGGGACGGGCTTCATCGCCGGATTGGTCTCCCCGGCGAGAAGAACGCTCGCCGGGTCTACCAGAGCAATATCGTTTTGAAGATTCCATCTGCTGTCACGATATTTCATCTTTCTCTGCAGGTGGAAGGCTTGGATTTGCGCTCCCGGACTTTTAGGTTGACGCGGTTTTAGGCTTCAAATACCATCATCGGCAGTTGAGGTTTAGGGAGCGCGGAATCCAGCCTTGAAACTTTCATATCGACTTTTTCTCATCATTGGTTTTGCGGTGCTGGTGAATGCCATCGGCATGACGGGCTTCCATTACTTTGAGCATTGGGGTTGGGCAAAGAGTCTTTACATCACCATCATCACGGTCAGCACGTTGGGTTATAACGAAATTTCGACCTTGAGCGCTGGAGGAGAGGTTCTGACGGCGGTCATCGTGCTCATGGGAATTGTGACTGCGGGATTTGCGGTCACGAGCTTGGCGCAGTATTTTATCTCCATCGAGTTGCACACGATACTTGGCCGGAGGCGTATGGAAAAAGAGATTGATCGACTGAAGAACCATTTCATCATCTGCGGCGCCGGTCGCGTCGGGCGGCGCGTGGCCAAGGAATTCCGAAATCGCGCCGTTCCCTTCGTAGTGATAGAAAAGGACGAGACCAAAGCCGAGCGGATACGGGATGAAGGCGCGTTGGTGGTGGTCGGGGATTCCACCAAGGAGGCCACGCTGAAGCAAGCGGGGATCGAGCGGGCGAGAGGTTTAATCAGTGTGATCACTTCCGATGCCGACAACGTCTACGTCACGCTCACCGCCAGAGGATTGAGGCCTGAGATGCCGATCGTCGCGCGCGCCAGCGAAGACGACGCC
>CAZIDA010000403.1:0-3721 GCA_964537865.1 uncultured Acidobacteriota bacterium | reverse complement strand
CTAGGAGAGTTCGGGGAGGGTTTGCGTGGCCTTGACTTCTTGTTCCTTGTACTGGAGCTGGTACAGCCGATAATAAATTCCGCGCTGCGCCAACAGCTCTTGATGGTTGCCGATTTCGCGGACGCGGCCCTTGTGCATGACGATGATCTGATCGGCGTTCTGAATGGTGGAAAGTCGATGCGCAATGACGATGGAAGTCCGCCCTTTCATGAGACGCGCCAGCGCCTCGCGAATCTTCAGCTCCGTCTCCGTGTCGACGCTGGATGTGGCCTCATCCAAAATCAGAATCCTTGGATCGTGCGCCAGCGCGCGGGCAAACGCCATCAATTGCTTTTGTCCCACGGAGAGCAAGTTCCCTCGCTCGCGCACTTCTTCCTTGAATCCGTTCGGGAGCTCGCGAATGAAATCGTAGAGATTCACGTCGACAGCGGCGTTTTCCACTTCCTGCTCGTCGATCCAAGGCGTTCCCAGCTTGATGTTTCGCTCCACCGTCCCCGAAAAAATAAAAACGTCCTGCAGCACCACGCCGTAGTGCCGCCGCAAATCTTTGAGGTCCAATTCCCGGACATCGACGCCGTCCAACAAAATGGCGCCCTCCTTCACGTCGTAGAACCGTTGAAGCAAACTGATCAGGGTTGTTTTCCCCGCCCCCGTGTGACCGACAATGGCGACCGACTTCCCCGGCTCAACCTTGAAGGAGACGTCCTTGAGAACATAATCCTCTGCCGTCACCGGCGACGAGTCGGCGTAGGAGAACGAGACATGCCGAAACTCGATGCCGCCTTCAACCTGCTTCAGCGCCCGAGGCGCCGCCGGCGATTCGATGGTGATGGGCGTGTCGATGAGCCTGAAGATGCGTTCCGAGCTCGCCATGGCCGATTGAAGAATGTTGTACTTCTCGCTCAAGTCTTGAATGGGCCGGAAGAAGCGCTGCGAATAGAGAATGAACGCCACCAGGGTTCCCATCGTCAGCGTCGAATCCAACACCTTATGGCCGCCGTACCAAATGATCAGCGCCACGGTGACGGCGCTCAGGATTTCGACCATCGGAAAGAACACGGCGTACGCGCGAATGGAATTGTAGTTGGCTTGGCGGTGGCGCTCGTTGATGACATCGAACTGCTCGAAACTCCTTCGCTCCCGATTGAAAAGCTGGATCACGCTCATGCCGGAAATGTGCTCTTGCAGGAACGCGCTGATCCGGGCGATGGCCACGCGCACGTCTCGGTAGGACTCCCGAGCCTTTCGCCGGAACACCGCCGTCGTCATCACGATCATCGGCAGCACGCAGAAGGTGACCAACGCCAATCGCCAGTCGAGGCTCAGAATCACGGCCATGATCGCGAGCAGCGTCAACAGGTCTCCGAAAACGGTCACCAGGCCGGAGGCGAAAAGCTCATTGAGCGCGTCGACGTCCGTGGTCACGCGCGTCATCAATCGCCCCACCGGATTTCTGTCGAAGAATTTCAGTTGCAGACGTTGGAGGTGAGTGAAGATTTCCACCCGCATGTCGTACATGATCCTCTGTCCCATCCATTGAGTCATGTACGTTTGCAGAAATTCCAGAACGAAACTGGCCGCCAAAACGATGATGAAAAGCACTCCGATTTTGGTCAGGCCGAAATAATTGTGCCTCAGGATGTAGCGATCGATGGCGACTTTTGTGAGGTAAGGCTGCACGGCTTGCAGGCCGGCGAACAGCATGATGCACACGAAGGCCGTCGCCGCCATGAACCAATAGGGACGCACGTAGCCGAGCAGCCGTCTCATGAGTCGGCCGTCGTAAGCTTTGCCTAAAGCATCTTCTTCGTGAAACTGCGCCATGATTTTTTCGGCAGTGACGCAGACACTCATGTCTGCGTCCTGAATAATTTCCGGTTGAAAGGAATGGGCAGACAGGAGTGCCTGCCCCCTTCATCTCGCCGAGAATTATGCAGGAGCGCAGACAAGAGTGTCTGCGCCACCTGTCAAATCTTTTCCAATTCCTCTTCCAACAATTGCTTTTGATAAAGCTCCGCGTAATATCCCGCTTTCGCCAGCAATTCGGCGTGATTTCCCTCCTCCACGATTCGTCCTTCGTTGAGGACGACGATTTTGTCGGAGTTCTTGACCGTCGAGATGCGGTGCGAAACCAGCAGCGAGGTGCGGCCCCGCATCACCTCTTCAAGCTGCCGCAAGATCAGCTCTTCCGTTTCGGTGTCCACGCTCGACAGCGCGTCGTCTAACATCAAGATCCGAGGATTCCGAATGACGGCGCGGGAGATGGCGGTGCGTTGCTTTTGACCGCCCGACAAGGTGATGCCGCGCTCGCCGACCAACGTCTCAAATTCACCGGGGAATTGCCGCACGTCTTGGAGCAGGTGCGAGACTTCCGCCGAGCGAACGATCGCTTCACGATTCGCTTGCGAGACGCCAAAGGCAATGTTCTCCCCCACTGTCTCACTAAACAGAAATGTCTCTTGGGGCACAAACCCGATTTGAGAACGCAGCGACTCCAGGGAGAAATCGTGAATCTCACGACCGTCGATGAAGACGCTTCCCGGCGGCGCGTCGCAGAGCCGGGGAATGAGGTAAAGCAACGTCGATTTTCCGGCGCCGGTCGGCCCCACCACGGCGACGCGGCTTCCCGAAGGAATCTTCAAATTGATATTCCGCAACACCGGATGTCCGTTGTAGGAGAATGACAGGTTTCGAAATTCAATCTCGCCTTGGATGGGAGTGAACGCCGATGGCTCGATCCCCGGACGATCGATAATGTCCGCCGGCGTCTCGAAAATCACGTTGATGCGCCCCATCGAAGCCGCGCCGCGCTCCACCAGGTTGATGACCCATCCGAAGGCGATCATCGGCCACACTAACATGGTCAGGTACGTGTTGAAGGCGACGAACGATCCTAGGGTAATCCTTCCGGAAATGACTTGGGCGCCCCCGAACCACAACACCACCACAAAAGCGAGGCCGATCAGAAATTGCAGTGAGGGATAAAAAGTTCCCCACAGCCGGATGAGGCTCAAATTCTTAGCGACGTATTCCTGATTCATGTGCTTGAAGGTTTCAATTTCCGATTCTTCCTGACAGAAGGATTTCACCACGCGGATTCCGGAAAGATTCTCTTGAATTCGAGTGCTGATGTCGGAGAACATCGCTTGAATCTTTTCGAAGCGCTCGTGAATTTGCGATCCCAGGTAACGCATGGAGACGGAAACCAGCGGCAACGGGATCAGCGCAAACAGCGTCAATCTCCAATCCAGAGGAATCATGATCGCCAACGCCAAGACCGTCGCCGCCACGGTGTTGGCGGTGTACATGATTCCGGGACCGACCAGCATGCGGACGGCGGAGACGTCGTTGGTGGCTTTCGACATCAGATCGCCGGTGCGATTGTGCTGGTAATAACGCATCGACAGCTTCAGCAAATGAGAAAAGAGATCGTTGCGAAGGTCGTATTCGATGTCGCGCGAGACGCCGATCAGAATCCAGCGCATCAGGTATCGAAACATGGCCTGGATCAAGGTGATGCCCACCAAGATCAAGGGATACCGGATCAGCTTTTCGTGAGTCACCGCGCGCGAAAGGTCGTCGATGGCGATTTTGAGGACCCAGGGAAAGCCCATTCCCACGGCATTGGTCGCGAAAACGCAGAAAAATCCCAGGGCGATTCGGCGCCGATATCGCTTCACGTAAGGAAGCAAGGAAGAAAGATTTTTCCTCAGTTTGGTCA
>CAZIDA010000402.1:0-3727 GCA_964537865.1 uncultured Acidobacteriota bacterium | reverse complement strand
ATTTATTTTCCACAGATCAGCACAACAGGGGTTTTCACACAGACTCTGAAAGGGATACCTTCAATAGCCCAGGGTTGCTCCGATGGAATCGGAGCTACCCTGGGTATCGGATCACCCCGGCGACACAACCCTGAAGGGGTTGTGTCAAACGGTTTCCCTATTTTCGGATCAGTCATGCAGGGATCTGTAAATTTCATTTCGTCAAATCTATTGAAAGCGTGGAATCATGTCGAATCGCATACAACAAGCACTCATCAGTGTTCACGACAAAACCGGTCTCGCGGACTTTGCCCGGCGTCTCTCCGCCCTAGGAATCCGGATTCTTTCGACGGGGGGCACGGCACGGCTGCTGGGCGAGTCGTCGATTGCGGCGCGTGACGTTTCTGAAGTGACGGGATTTCCGGAAATGTTGGGTGGGCGCGTGAAGACGCTGCATCCGCGCGTCCACGGCGCGATATTAGCCGACCGTCATAACACCGAGCACATGAAGACGCTTCAGTCGATGAGCATGGAACCGATCGATTTGGTGGTCGTGAATCTTTATCCCTTCGAGCGCGTGGCGGAGGATCGCGAAGCGTCGATTGAAGATTTGGTGGAGAACATCGACATTGGCGGCGTCACCTTGATTCGCGCCGCGGCCAAGAACTTCCATGACGTGGCGGTTATCGTTTCACCGCGACAATACGAAGAGGTGGTAAAGGAACTCGAAGCGCACGGCGCGGCGCTCACGTTGTCGACGCGACTGCGCTTGGCGCAGCAGGCCTTTGAAGTGGTGACGCAATATGACGCCGCCATCCAGCAAGAGCTCGGCGACTGGACGCTGCCGGACGCGAAGAGCGGCGTGGCGCGTCATTCGAGCGAATTTCCTCCCAGCACGGTGGTGAGTCTCAAGAAGGTTCGCGGCTTGCGCTACGGCGAGAATCCGCATCAAGGGGCGGCGGTGTATCGTGATGCGAGAATTTCCGGGCCGCGCTTGGCCACGTCCGACCCGCTGCAAGGGAAGGAGCTTTCCTACAACAACCTGCTCGATCTGGACGCGGCGTGGCGCCTGTCGCGGGAGTTTGAAAAGCCGACGGCCGTTTTGATCAAACACAACAACCCGTGTGGCGTCGCTTCGGCGTCCGATGCGGTCGCGGCGTATCGGTTGGCGCTGGCGTGCGATCCGGTGTCGGCCTACGGTTCGGTGATGGCCTTCAACGTGCCGATCGATCAGAAGCTCGCGGAAGAGATCGCCAAGCTTTTCGTCGAGGCCATCGTCGCGCCCGCCTATGCTCCGGAAGCGCGCGAGATTTTCTCCAAGAAGAAAAACCTTCGTTTGCTGGAGCGCCCCAGCCGGGGCGGGCGGCAGGAGTTCGCCAACGAGGTCATGGACCTGCGTCAAATCGACGGCGGCTTCCTGGCGCAGTCGCGCAACGATCTGCTTTTGGAGGAGGCGAAATTGAAGGTGGTCAGCCGGCGCGAGCCGACGGCGGCGGAGTGGGAGTCGCTGCGTTTTGCCTGGCGCGTCGTGAAGCACACCAAGTCAAACGCCATCGTGTTCACGAAAGGCGAGCAGGCGCTGGGCGTGGGCGCCGGACAAATGAGCCGCGTCGACTCCGTGAAGATCGCGGTGATGAAAGCGCAGCAGTCGCTGCAGGGAAGCGTCGTCGCCTCTGACGCCTTCTTTCCGTTTCGCGACGGCGTCGATGCGGCCGTTCAAGCCGGCGCCGTCGCGTTTATTCAACCCGGAGGCTCGGTGCGCGACGAGGAAGTGATCCAAGCCGCCAACGAAGCCAACGCCGCCATGGTGTTCACCGGGATTCGACATTTCCGGCATTGAAACGAGCCGTGGTAGCTCGCCCGCGTTTTATCAGGGCGAGGCTTTTCTGTGAGGCATGGAAAACTCGTGCGGGTTCCTCGGATGCCTTGCAGTTGCTCGCCAAAGCCGCTGCCTGCGCCCCGATGCATCGGGGCTTGGCATCGCTACCAGAACCCATATGGAGTGCGGCGGCTGCGACGCCGCTTTGGATTTGGATGAGAGGAGTAAATCAAATCGCAATCCAGGATGGACAAAACCAAAGCGTCGTCCGCCTAAACGGAGCGCGGTCCATGAACAGGCGTGCTCCAAGATTTGGAGTGCGGGGCAGTCCGCCGCGGCGGACTTTTCCTCCGGCCTGAAAAAACCGCGACGGTCATTCATCTGCATCGCCAATCCAAAGCTCCGCCGCAGGCGGAACACTCCTAAATAGCGCACTCCAAAAATTTTTGTGGCTGGACGTATAATAACGACGTGCCATGATCTTTCGGCGGCGAGGTGAGAGTCATGCGATTACTGTTGGTGGAAGACGATGCGCGGGTGTCGCGATTCATCGCCAAAGGATTGCGCGAGCAGGCGTACGCGGTCGACGTCGTCGGCAACGGGGATGAGGCGCTCTATCAAGCCTCCATCAATTCCTATGACGCCCTGATTTTGGATGTGATGATTCCCGGCCTCGACGGTTTTGAAGTGTGCCGGCAATTGCGCGCGTCCGGCTCGCGCGTGCCGGTGTTGATGTTGACGGCTCGCGACGCCGTGGAAGATCGCATCCGCGGATTGGACACCGGCGCCGACGATTATCTCGTCAAGCCGTTCGCCTTCAAGGAATTATTGGCGCGCTTGCGGGCCCTGCTTCGGCGCAGCGGCGATTTGCGCCCGGCGACCATCAAAGTCGCCGACTTGACGATCGACACGGCGGCGCAGCGCGTGTGGCGCGCCGGTCGGCCCATCGAGTTGACGGTCAAAGAATTTTCCTTGCTCGAATTCCTGGCGCGGAACCTCGGACGCGTGGTGGGGCGCTCCGAAATCGCCGAACACGTTTGGGACGAAACGTTCGATCCCTTCTCCAATCTCATCGAGGTGTATATCAATCGTCTGCGCCGCAAGGTGGACCTGCCGTTCTCCCCACCCCTGATTCACACGCGGCGAGGAGCGGGGTATTGGATGACTTCGGAAGCTTCCGCCGAACCTTCGCGAAAACAATCGGTGACGCGTCGTGTCGAAACCAAGCATTCGTGAACGAGTTATGTTTCCTTCCGTCCGAGCGCGTTTGACGTGGTGGTACACGGGCGTGCTGGCGCTGGTGTTGCTGGCTTTCGCCTTTGCCACGTACTTTTTCTTCCAGCGCACCATCGGCATGCGCTCGGACGACGATTTGGTGGAGATGAGCGGGGCGTTTGCCGAGACCGTGCAAGCGGAGCAATTTTACAAAGGCCTGCCCGGGGGTTTCGAAGCCGGGGCGCGCGAAGCGATTCGCGAATTTCGATTTCGCGATCACGAGTTCTACGTGTTTGACGAAGGGCTTCGTCTGATGGCTTCTACCGCGGACTTGGAAGCTTCCTTGAAATCCCAGCCCGCACTTTCCACGATCCCCATCGCCACCCCGGTGCTGCAACGCTTGGTGGCCGATGCGATGGCCCACGGACATGCGCTCGCGACGGTCCGCCAGGACCACGTGAAATTTCGGGCGTACGCGGAGCCGTTGATGTCCAAGGGCCGCCGCGAAGCCATCGTGGTGGCGCGGTCGCTCAGAAATCAGCAGGCCATCATGGATGATTTTCAAGAGGGATTGTTCATCGCGATACCGCTGGCCTTGCTGTGCGCCAGCGTCGGCGGATATTTTTTGGCGCGCAAAAGCCTGGCCCCGGTGATGGTCATGAGCGGACGCGTGGCGCGGATGAGCGCGGCCAACCTGAAGGAACGGTTGCCCAT
>CAZIDA010000401.1:0-3730 GCA_964537865.1 uncultured Acidobacteriota bacterium | reverse complement strand
CCCGGTGCCGATGATGGCGCCAATGCCCAGCGTGATCAGATTAACGGGGCCCAGCGCGCGCTTCAAGGAATGCTCGTCCGTCTCCTGAGCTTCATTGAGAATTACATCCAGCGGTTTCGTCGCCAAAAGCGGGTTGGACATTAGGCTCCTCCATGATCTTGTTATTTTGAGCGCTTCCGGATCTCTGGCGCGTAAGTCGTCGGCCGCACGCCCTCACGCGATGTTTTGATGTGAAACACCCTCAACAGGTTTTCACTTCCCCGCCAGATTCGGCTTTCCCTGCTCCGAGCGAACACGACGGGCAAATGGATTGAGGACCGGATTTTTCTGAATCCAGACGCTTCGATATGACATGAGAAATGGCAGAACCAGCCGCCTACGATACTCCTTCGGCGGATCGATGGCAAAGGGGAATTGAAGGCCGAACGGACTCAAATTAAAGGTTACCGAAAGAGGTAGTGGGGGAGGGTCGTCGCCTCATATTAATGGTACCAGAGGAAAATCGAGGATGGTCCGATTCACCGCCCTCGTTGCGCCCATGGGATATGATGAGCGCGCTGTATTACTTTCTTCAAATGACACACCTTTTATCATTTGGTAGTATATGAAAAAAGTTGGATAGGGAGGGCTCATGGAAACCCGTGCCACCATCAAAGGACAAATCGTGATTCCAGCAAAGCTCCGAAAGAAATTCAACATCCGGGCGGGCACGAAGATTCACGTGATTGAGGGAGAGGATGAAATCATCCTCAAGCCCATCACGCGAACCTTCTACCACAAGCTCCGCGGCTCGCTCAAAGGCAAGGGCGTGCTGAAAGCTTTGGCTCATGAACGGGCCCATGAAAAGGAGCGATGACATGGCCGCCAAGGTGCTGGACAGTTGGGCGCTCCTGGCGTTTTTCGAAGATGAACCGGGTGCTGAGAGAGTTCAGGAGTTGTTGTTCCAGGCGGAAGAGAGCGGAAAGCCGCTTCTCATGTGCGTGGTGAACTGGGGTGAAATCTGGTACAGCATTGCGCGTCGTCTGGGAGAGACGGCGGCCGATCGATTCGTGGACGGAATCGGCAAGATGGCCATTGAGATTATCGATGCCGACCGCGAGCTGACCCAGATGGCTGCCCGATTCAAGTCCAAACACGGCCTGGCTTACGCGGATTGCTTTGCCGCCGCGCTCGCGAAACTCCATCGCGCCGAACTGGTGACCGGGGACAAAGAGTTTCACTCCGTCGCTCGAGAAGTGAAAATCTTGTGGGTGCGATGAGCCGGCACAAGATGAACAGTGGAAATTTTGTTGAAGCCTTGTAGAGTGCTGGGAAACTCGCGGCGCAGGACTGCCGCGACGCCGTCTAACGAAAGAGAATCGGCCCGGTGAAATGTTGGTCCGCGGCCATGCAACTTTTATCCGGATTTTTCCATCGCATGAGACATGGAACGCTTCCGCTTCATCAGTGGAAGTGAGAGGCCTTTGAGGCGCGCGGGGGGTTCGTGAATGTATTGAACGAATCCGGTGAGGGAGGATCAAGATGCGTTATCTAAAATATCTGGTGTTGGTCGGCATTCTGGCGTTTCCAGCGGCGGCTTTTGGCGCCCACTTATCGATTGGCGTAGTGGTCGGACCCCGCTACGTGTATCCGCCTCCACCGCCCGTATGCCCGTACGGCTATTATGGTCCTGAGTTTTTTGTGGGCGGCGCCTTCATCGGGGCGGGCCCGTGGTATCGCAGTTATTACCGGCCCCGAGGCTTTTTCGCTTACCGCGGATACTATGGTCGTGGATACTACCGTCGCGGATATTACGGACACGGATACTACGGACACGCCTATTATGCGCACCCAAGATACGCTTACGGACGTGGCGCTTTCTATGGCCACTTCCGCGGCGGCCGCGAGGAGCACAGCTTCCGTGGTGAGCGCGGCTTTCGTGGTGGCATGCGCGGCGGCTTTCGTGGGCGTGGTCGCCGGTAATCCGTCTTCTTTCACGCGATGAAGAGACGAGCGGTGACTGATTGCGTGCGGGATCGCGAGAATGTTCGAGCAGATAGATGGCCGCGGAAACGTCTGAGGTTGCAGAGTCGCGAGTGGAAGTTGGGCATTGGTCTTGCAGGATGCAAGAAAGTATACATTCGGGCGAGTTCTTCTTGGGTAGGCGAAGCCTCACGGCTCTCCGCTCGCGCCTTACTCGTATCGTAATGCGATAATCGGATCCACTTGAGTGGCTTTTCGCGACGGAAGATATCCGGCCACCAGAGCAATGCCCAGGAAAAAAATCGAAATGGTGACAAAGGTCAGCGGATCGGTCGGTCTTACATCAAACAGCAGGCTGGAAAGAAGCCGCGTCAAACCGAATGCCGCGGCCAAGCCCAACATCACGCCGAGGTACAGAGATGACGCTGAGAAGCTGCCGGCAATTTTCCGAGCAGCTTCACTTGTGCCCATGCATCGAGGCACTCAAGGAATTGAAGACGATCCGATCGATTGCAGCCGATCGCAGCCTCGTCCGCAGCGGAGACGCGGCTCTCAGCCCAGGGTAGCTCTCCGACGGGGCGGAGAGCTACCCTGAGTCTCGAATCCCCCATAAAACAGAACAACCTCAATGAGGTTATGTCAAACTTCACATGTGAAATGCTGAAACACCCGCGCCCGAAAAGCGGCCTCAGCCTCCTACCCCAGAGCGAATCAATCATCCTTAAAGAGATGTTTGTTGACAGAGGACTGGCGCTCCCATATGATGGCGCACAAGTAGAAAGGGTGTTGTCTTACCGCTTCCGCCGTTGCTGATTTTAGCGAGTCAAGGTTCGATAGAAACAGTTCCAAAGAATCAAGAGTCACTCCGCGACCCGAAGGCAAAGAGTATCAGTTCAGTTGTCATCAGATGGTCATTGAGTTTCGAACTTTCTTCTGGGGCAGGAGGAAGGCTTGGCTGAAACGAATCCCTCAAAGCAACGCACCTTCTGTCTAGTGCTGATTAAACCTTCTCACTATGACGACGACGGCTATGTCATCCAGTGGTTCCGCTCCGCGATTCCCTCAAATTCACTGGCCGTGTTGAATGGATTGGCGCTCGACTGCGCCCGACGCCAGGTGCTGGGCGAGGATGTTCAAATCGACATTCATGCCTTCGATGAGACCAACACGCGCATTCGACCGGAGCGCATTGCGTCGCTGGTGGAAAGCGCCGATGCGGGAATGGTCATGCTGGTGGGCGTTCAATCGAATCAGTTTCCACGGGCGCTCGACATTGCAGCGCCGCTGAGAGCGCGAGGCATCGCTGTGGCCATCGGCGGATTTCACGTGAGCGGTTCCCTGGCGATGGTTGCCGGTGAAGATCCCGACTTTCGAAGAGCTCAGGCGATGGGGCTGACGATTTTCTGCGGCGAAGCGGAAGGGCATTTCGATCAAGTGTTGCGCGATGCGGCTGCCGGGAAACTTCCTCCGCTTTACAATTTTCTCGACGATCTTCCGAACCTCGAAGGAGCGCCGATTCCGCTGTTGCCGGCGGGACGCATCAAACTCACCGCCGGTGCCACAACCAGCTTGGACGCCGGGCGCGGCTGTCCGTTCCAATGTTCGTTCTGCACCATCATTAACGTGCAGGGGCATGGATCGCGTCGACGCACTCCCGACGACGTGGAGCAGATCGTGCGCGTGAACGTGACGCAAGACCTCCACTCCTTCTTCATTACTGACGACGATTTCGCGCGCAATAAAGATTGGGAACCGGTGCTGGATCGCT
>CAZIDA010000400.1:0-3735 GCA_964537865.1 uncultured Acidobacteriota bacterium | reverse complement strand
ATTGATCCCTCGCCACAAAACCACCGGTGAAAGCGTGGCGTAAGCGCCGGCGTCGAGAAAGTAATCGACTTCCACCGCCAGCAATTTTCCGTCACGCGTCGCGGCGGAACGATAAACGATCTTTCCCGGATGGCGCTTCGACATGACCTGCATGTCTTCTTCGCGCGTCATGATGTATTTCACCGGGCGTCCGGTGGCTTGCGCCAGAACCGCGACCATGCCGCCGGGCAAACTGGGCGCGTCTTCCTTTCCGCCGAAACCTCCACCCGTCACCGCCTGAATGATGCGGCAGTGATTCATCTTCAGCCCGGTGACGCCGGCCACCGCTTTCTGAACGTAGAAGGGACATTGCAGGGAGCCGTAAACCGTGAGACTGCCGTCGCTCTCCGGGAGCGCAATCATCCCGTTTGTCTCGATGTACGCGTGTTCCTGGTAAGGCGTGCGATAGGTGTCTTCAACCACGACCACGTCGTCGCTCGCAAACGCTTCGTGCGGGGAGCCGCGGCGAATCTTCCAGTGCTGAATAATTTTGTGGCGCGCAAAACCGTCTTCAATCGTCAAGACAGCCGGCAGCAAATCGTAGTCCATTTGAATCGCGCGCGCCGCCGCTTCGGCCTGAGCGCGCGTTTCCGCGGCGACAAGCGCGACCGCTTCCCCCACGTGCCGCACTTCTTCGTCAGCCAGGAGGGGCTGATCCGATTGAATCATGGGGATGACGTTTTTGCCTGGAAGGTCGCGAGCGGTGAGGACGGCGTGAACGCCGGACATCCGACGGGCGCTCGCGGTGGAGATGCGTTTGATCCGGGCATGAGCGTGAGGAGATCGAAGAACGGCGGCATAAAGCATCCCGCCGAAAGACAGGTCATCGATGTATCGCGCGAGACCCTGGACCTTATCGACCGAATCAGGCCGCGCAATACGCTCTCCCACACTTCCCATTCATTGCCTCCCGCGCCGGAAAGTAAGGGTTTCTTATATCACAATTCATTTTGGGAAGTTGTTGAAAAACGTGTGGTGGTTGTCCCGAGTGGGGCAGGCACTCTTGCCTGCCCCATACTTCAAGCAGGAAGATCGCTGAGCACAGACCCGCCGCGGCGGGTCTGTGCCTCATTTTCAAATCGGGCTCGCTTGGGTAGCCCCGCCCGTTCTTGAGGGCGGGGGTAGTTCATTGCCGGATTCAAAGTGTCGGATTGTAACAGGCGGACGGGCTCATCGAACCATGCCTCGTCTGAGGATTTTCCTCGATCGGTTCGATGTGAATTCCGCAAGGAAAAACCGCCGGCGTGAGGAACCGCCGGCGCTACCAAAGCTGGTTTGATGATTGGGGCAGACCCGCCGCGGCGGGTCTGCCCCACGACTACTCTCTCCATTCCGAGTCGAGAAACGCCCGGAGTTTCTTGCTGCGCGAAGGATGCCGCAGTTTGCGAAGGGCCTTGGCTTCGATCTGCCGAATGCGCTCGCGAGTCACGGCGAAGGAATGTCCCACCTCTTCGAGCGTGTGTTCGCTGCCGTCTTCCAGTCCGAAGCGCATCTTGATGACCCGCTCTTCGCGCGGTGTCAGCGTCGAGAGCACACCTTCCGTCTGTTCTTTGAGGTTCAGATTGATCACCGCTTCCGCCGGCGAAACGATGCCGCGGTCTTCGATGAAATCGCCCAGATGCGAGTCTTCCTCTTCTCCGATCGGGGTTTCCAAAGAAATCGGCTCCTGCGCGATCTTCAGAACCTTGCGCACTTTTTGGACGGGAAGGTCCATGCGTTTCGCGATTTCTTCCGAGGTGGGTTCGCGCCCGTATTCCTGCACCAGTTGGCGCGATGTCCGGATCAGTTTGTTGATGGTCTCGATCATGTGAACGGGAATACGAATGGTTCGCGCTTGGTCGGCGATGGCGCGCGTGATGGCCTGGCGAATCCACCACGTCGCGTACGTCGAGAACTTGTAGCCGCGCTTGTATTCGAACTTGTCCACGGCCTTCATCAAGCCGATGTTGCCTTCTTGGATCAGATCGAGGAACTGCAAACCGCGATTGGTGTATTTCTTGGCGATGGAAACCACCAAGCGCAGGTTGGCCTCCACCAGCTCGCGCTTCGCCATCTCGGCGAGATGTTCGCTCTTGGTGATGGATTGCAGAGTGCGCTTGAGGTCGTCGAACGATGCCTGCGCATCCGTCTCCATTTGCTGCAGCTTGGCCAACAGCTCGTTGATCCGCTTTCGGGTTTCGAGTTGGGCGCTGCGATTGCGCAGCAGGCGATGTTTCTTTTCGAGCGCCTGCAGTTCGCGCGCCGTCGGCCGCATCATGTCGACGGTTTTGCGAATCTTGTCGATCAGCCGTTTCTTCTCGGGATGGCCGAACTCGAGCGCTCGAATGGCGCGCGAGATGCGGATGATCGATCGATACAATTGCAGCCGTTGCCTGCGGTAGTTCGCCACCAGCCGACGCAACTTCGGATCGGGAACCAGCCTTCCCAATTTGCGCTCCAGTGCGCGGATCTTTTTTCGTTGCTCGGCTTTCTTTGAAGCCCGATGGAGTTGCATGCGGAGAACGTAGATGTCGTGCTCCAACGGGCGGACGGCTTCGATCACCCTCAGAATTCGTTCCCGTTTGTTGTTGTATTTTTCGAAGCGTTCCCGAAGCTCGATCGAATCTTTGAATTTTCGGTGAATCCAATCGATCCCTTTCAGAATTTCCTTGAGGCGTTCTTCAACTTTCTCGTCGGTCATTTCGTCGTCGTTGAACGTGGTGATTTCCTTGACCGAGCGGATGCCTTTCTTCAAGTCTTCGCCCAGCGCGATGATCGACTTCACCACCAGCGGCGTCCGCGAAAGCGCCTTCATCACCGCCAACTGGCCGCGCTCGATGCGTTTCGCAATTTCGACTTCGCCTTCGCGCGTCAGCAGCGGGACAACGCCCATTTCTCGAAGGTACATGCGCACCGGGTCGTTGGTTTTATCCAACGCTCCCGGCGTCAGATCGAGTTCCACTTCTTCGGCGGGCTCGGCTTTCTCAAAATCAATCTTCTCCGGGACCGCCGCCTTCGGCTCCCCTTCGAGCACTTCAATGCCGGCGTTTCCGAAGACGTTGAAAATGTCTTCGATTTCATCCGGCGAATTCACCTGATCAGGCAACATGTCATTCACTTCGTCGTAGAGAAGATAGCCCTTCTCCTTGCCGAGGTTCAGCAGCTTGTTGATCTGGTCATATTTGTCTTCAATGGCCAATGTGTTCGCTCCTTTAATTTCGAGCCCATGTCATCTGTTCATTAAGACGCATCGAACGGGGCAAAACGTTTCAAATCATGTCATTTCTCATCGGCTTTTGGCCTCAATGACTTTAGGCAATCGACTCGTCGCTTCAATGGGAAAGGGCCGCCAAATGCCGCACCAGTTCTTGTTGGGCGCGCAGCAACTCTTGGAGTTGCGTCATGTCGCGACGCGATTCGGCGTCCTTGATCTGGCCCTGCAAGGCGGCATGCTCTCTTTCCAAATGGAACCGTTCGAGCGCTTCCAAACAGCTCTTAAACTCTTCTTCCGAAAGAGGTTGAACCTCCTCGTACAGAATTTTCATCAATAGATCGCGGTCGCTTTCATTTTCCAACCGCGATATAGCTTGATCCGTTTCGAGGGAACCCCCTTCCTTGAGCGTGTTCAATACAGCCTCGAACACCCGCTCAGAAGGCAAACCGCTATAATAGGATGCACTTCGGCAAAAAGAAAGCAACATTTGCGCTAAATTTTCC
>CAZIDA010000399.1:0-3735 GCA_964537865.1 uncultured Acidobacteriota bacterium | reverse complement strand
CTTCCAAACCGCCCGAACCCAAATACCCCGATAAATTCGTTGTCGCTCATGACTCTCGCACCTTCCCGCTGAGAAAGCCGTTGTCTGAACTCTGTCGCTTGCCCGTTGGCTTTATAACATAACCCGAAAACCAGATCACAGCAATCGTCGGCCAAAGCGTCTAAAAAATAGCTTGACCCTCTGACCCCACACCGATAACATACGGATCGGTTGCTCTTACTCATTGCTGTTCAGTTAGACTTCCAATCTTAAATCTTCGAAAATCGGGTTGACACTTACGCATAAAACGCCTATCCTTTTAGGGCGAATAAATAGCGAACGGTGAAAACCATGATATTGGCAGCCCAGCAAATTCACGAAGTTTGCCAACGTGGTGATATCGTTATTCGACCATTTGATGAAAATCAGGTTCAGGCGGCCTCGTATGATTTGAGAGTGGGCGACCAGGGGGCCACGACCACCAGCAAGAGGCTCGTGGACATAAAGAAAACTGGCTTCCTACTCTTGCAGCCCGGAGATTTTGGGGTTGTGACCGTACTGGAGGAAATCAGACTCGGCCCTCAATATGTCGGTCGCCTTGGGTTGAGATCAAAATACGCCCGGAAAGGTCTAATCGCGACAACTGGCCCACAAATTGATCCCGGCTATCACGGTAGGTTAATAATCGGAGTAACAAATCTGACCCCAAAGCCAGTAACGCTCCCATATGAAGACGACTTCATCTCAATCGAATTCCACAGACTGGAGCAACCGACAACGAAACCCTATTCGGGTCCCTATCAGGACAAGATGGAGTTGGGGCCAGAAGAAATAGAAATTGTCATGGAAAGTGAAAGTATGGCCCTCTCGGAAGTTCTCACGACATTGCGGTCCCTCAGCCAGAATGTTGGAACGCTCGCCTCGGAGGTCAAAACCCTGAAATTTGTGATTCCAATCATTGTTGGCTTAGGAATGACCATCGTTGCTATCCTTGTGGCGCTAAAACACTAGGATCATGGCTTCGCCTGATTCCAGCACAGGGAACGCGGGGAAATCGCCTGCCCCAAAGCCAACCATTTTGTCTACCATCAATATTTCAAGTTAGGACACCGTCCCCAAGCAGCAAATTCGCCCCAAAAATCTCTGGGGGCTGAATGAACTCTTGCTAAAATGATTTCGCACGAGGCCGTGATCCGATTTTTCCAGACCTCGTTCGATTTCAGTCGGAGTTCTCTTCATCATGGATATTTCAACCTCCGGAGCCGGGAAGGATATTTCTCTTCTCGATCGCGAGCGCAGCGCGCTGATCCTGGTGGATCTTCAAGAGAAGTTGGTTCCTGCCATCTTCGAATCGGAGCGTGTCATCCGCAACGCGGCGCTGCTCATCGAATGCGCCAAGATCCTTCATCTTCCCATTCTACTGACGCGGCAATATCCGAAAGGTTTAGGCGACACGGTGCCGGCCATTCGCGAACGCATCCCCGGCGATTCGCCCCCCATCGACAAAGTCGAGTTCGGCTGTTTCAACAACCGGGAATTTGCCGAACGCATTCAAGCATGGAAGCCGCAGCGCAACACGCTTGTCGTCGCCGGCATCGAGAGCCACATCTGCGTGACCCAAACGGCGATCGGCGCCTTGAAAGAAGGTTTCAAGGTTCACCTTCCTGCCGACGCCACCTCATCGCGCACGGCGTTCAATTGGAAAGCCGGGTTGGATCGCATGAAGGAATCCGGCGCGCAACTAAGCTCCACCGAAATGATCATCTACGAACTGCTCGGAAAGAGCGGCACGCCGGAGTTCAAAGCCATGCTCGCTTTTCTGAAGTAGCCGCGTGGATGTAAAACTTTGTAATGGGCGGACTGGAAAGTTGCGCCAGGGATTCGATTCGCCTATACTTCGCCATCGTTCCGAACTTCTCAACACCGATCGACGCTTCATGATCAGGACTTGCAGCCTCAACTTATGAAGAGATTCTCGCGAAATTGGGTTCAAAGATTTCTTGGTGTCGGCTTCGGAGCGATGCTCTGGGGTCTTTCGATGGGCGCGCTTTCAGCGCAGCCGAACTCGCCGCAGCGCACGCCCTTGAATCCCGCCGCGCGCTACTTCATTTCCACCGACAAGCTCATCGAGCACAAGACTTTGAATTCCGCGGCGCTCGGCTACGCGGAAAGTTATGCGGTGGAGTTGCCGCCGTCGTACGCCAGCCAACCCAATCGCCGTTATCCGGTGATCTATTTCTTGCACGGACTCTTCGGCAACGAGAACGATTGGGAACGATACGGCATCAATTCGTTGTACGAAAAGATGGAAGCGGAGCACGAAATTCCGGAGATGATCGTCGTCATGCCGAACGGGCGCTCCGGTTTTTTCATCAATTCCTTCGACGGCCAATCCCGCTACGGCGATTTCATCATTCACGAGCTGGTTCCGCTGATCGACAAGGAGTACCGTACCATTCCGCGGCGGGAAGATCGCGGCATCATGGGCGTTTCCATGGGCGGCTTCGGCGCCCTGACGCTGGCGTTGCAGCATCCGGATGTTTTCTGCGTCGTCGCCACTCACAGCGCCGCGGTGCTTGAAGAGATTCCACAATCCTCGTCGACGGATCGCCGCATGCAGTTTCGGCTTCGGTTGGCGGAACGCATTTTTGGAAATCCCGTCGACAAGGCGTTCTGGGCGCGCAACAATCCCATTCTGCTCGCCGAGAGTTTCAAGACACCGCCGCCGCTCAAGATTTATTTCGATTGCGGCGCTGAGGATCGGTACGGATTCAATGTCGGGGCTGAGGCGCTCGACCAGGCGATGACGGATCACCATATTCCGCACGAGTTTCATATTTATCCCGGCAATCACGGATGGGAATTCGCGCGCGAGCACATGCCCGCGTCTCTCAAGTTCGTCGCGGCGGCCATGAAGCCGGCGTCCCATCGATCCCCCAGCAAATGAAAAGGGGGAGTCGCCCGCGCCCAGGAACACCAGCGATCGAGATCTGTTGAAGGAACGAAGTCGTCATCCTGTTTCTTTGAGATCGAGCCACGCCCAGATCGTTCACTCATCTCTTACGGGAGGTCAAGAGAAGCCATGAAAAAGATTCTGCTGCTGCTGATTGTTGTGTCGCTGCTGATGTTGATCCGGATCGGAACGGCTCAAACGCGCGAACAAACCACCATTCAGACCACCGCCGTCGACGTCGGCACGGTGAAAGACGCGGTGAACATCGCCTATCTGAATTTTCCGTGGGGCCAGGTTACCTTCTCTTACATCGAGCACGGAACCAAAGACACTTACTACGGAGAACGCAGTTGGCCGTTCGCGCAATTGGACACCAAGATCCCGCTGACTTTGGAAGGCACAAAAATCGCTCCCGGCCAGTATGCCTTGGTGATTGGACCCGGCGGAGACGCCAAGCCCATGACGCTTTCGCTGATTCAGTTTGACGGCCCGACTTTTTTGAAAGCCGGGAACGTGTTTTCACCGGCGCCCAAGGGGACCACGATTTATTCGAAGGACATCACCTTTCAGACCGTTGACGCGTCGTTCGACCACATGAAGATCGACGCGGCGCCGACGGCCCAAGGCTTCGACCTCGTGGTCAATTACGGGAATCGGCGCTTGGTCAAGTCGTTCATGAAGTGAGCGACGCGGCGCCTGAGAGCCTGAGACTTGCGTGGTAGCCGCCCCGATGCATCGGGGCGGATGCCCAATGGATTTTGAGTGCAGCAAAGACCGGGATTCGCCAAAGAACGGGCGAATCC
>CAZIDA010000398.1:0-3740 GCA_964537865.1 uncultured Acidobacteriota bacterium | reverse complement strand
CCTGGGATATTACGATTTCTTCGACGCGGCCGCGACCATCGCGTGCCTGGAAATCATTCTGAAGGAACTGGGCGTGCCCGTCGCGTGGGGCGACGGCGTGCGAGCGGCGCAAGAAGTTTTCGCGCGTCGCGCCGGCGCGAACCGAACCTCCCCGACGAAGTGAAGCGATCTGATTTATGCGCATTCTAATTTCCGACAAGTTATCGCAAGGGGGCGTGGAGCTTCTGGAGCGCGACCCGGATTTTCAAGTCGACGTGAAGCTGAATCAATCGCCGCAGGATTTGCTTGCGGCCATTCCCGAATACGACGCCCTCATCATCCGAAGCGCCACCAAGGTGACGGCGGAGGTCATCGAGCGCGCGGCGCGACTCCGAGTGATCGGACGTGCCGGCAGCGGCGTCGACAACGTCGACGTCGAGGCCGCCACGCGTCGCAGCATCGTGGTCATGAACACGCCCGGCGGCAACTCCATCAGCGTCGCCGAACACACGCTGGCGTTGATGCTTTCTTTGGCGCGGCATATTCCACAAGCGAATCAATCTGTCAAGCAAGGCAAGTGGGAGAAAAAAGCGTTTCTCGGATTGGAGTTGCGCGACAAAACGCTCGGCATTTTGGGTCTCGGCAAAGTGGCCGTGGAAGTGGCGCGACGAGCGGCGGCCTTCAAGATGAAAATTCTGGTGTTCGATCCGTTCGTGTCGGAGCGTCGCGCGCTGGATCTGGGAGCGGTCTTGGTTTCCCTGGACGATCTTCTCCGGCAATCCGATTTCATCACGCTGCATCTGGCGTTGACGCCGGAGACGCAAGGCTTCATGAACGCCGCCAAGCTCGGCCTCATGAAGCCGACCGCCTACTTGATCAATTGCGCTCGCGGCGAAGTGGTGGACGAGGCCGCGCTTTACGACGCTTTGTCGCAAAAGAAAATCGCCGGCGCGGCGTTGGATGTTTTTTACAAAGAGCCGCCCTCGGATCGGCGATTGCTGGAGCTGCCGAACCTCATCGCCACGCCGCACCTCGGCGCCTCCACCGTGGAAGCTCAAGAGACCGTCGGTCTTGAAATTGCCGCGCAGGTGCGCGACTTTTTGAAAACCGGAATTCCACAGAATGCCGTCAACCTGCCTTCGCTGACGTTGGAGGAATTTCAAAAGCTGGATCCCTATCTTCGCCTGGGCGAGCGGCTGGGGACCTTTCTCGCGACCATCGCGAGCGGACGTCTGAATGAAATTGGCATCCGGTATTACGGCGACTTGAATCAGATGAACGCGCATGTCATCACAAACTCCATCGTGAAATCGATTCTCGCGCCGATCTCCGATCGCGTGAACGCCGTCAACGCCAGAGCCCTGGCGACCGAGCGCGGAATTTGTATCATCGAATCCCACAGCTCGCGTCCCCGGCCCTTTGCAAATCTCATTTCGCTGAAGCTGCATTTGGATCCACCGACGAGCGCGACTTCTCCACCGACTCGACGCGAGGAATGGATCGAAGGAACGGTCCTGCCCGGCTCATGGAGCAGCGCCAACGAATCGGCCTTTCGGATTGTTTCGATCGATGGGATCGACGTGGAAGCGCCGCTGCGAGGCACGATCCTCTTCTTTCGCAATGAAGACACGCCGGGCGTCATCGGCCACGTCGGCGCCACGCTGGGACGCGCGCAAATCAATATCGCCGGTTTTGCTTTGGGACGCGACGAGCAAGCGCACTCCGCGATTGGAGTGATGAACGTTGACGACGGGGTCCCTGACGCCGTGTTGGAAGAGATTCAATCTCTGCCGGCTATCTGGCTAGTAAAGAAAATCCGGATGTCTTAGCCCGCATGATTCTGCGTAATTCGAATATCGAGCCCGGCCCGAAGCAGCGTGAGAGATTGTGTCCGCATCCGGCGGCATAGTTCCCGGCTTGGCGAACTGATCCAAATAAAGGGTTGCAAATCGGGGGCGCTTCCCCCATCATTACGCATTGTGTCCGGCAGTGGATTTTCTTCTCCACGCTACTCCTCGCCCGCCGCCACGATCCGATGAACCATTCGGCGGACAAGGCGCCATCATTAAAGACATCAAAAATCTCTCATTCGACTTGGAGAAATCATCGTGATTAAAAAAGGGGTAAAGATTGCGCCCGCGAAAGGCAAGTTGGGAGTTTTAATCCCCGGCCTGGGCGCCGTAGCCACCACCTTCATCGCCGGGGTGGAATCCGTCCGCAAAGGATTGGCCAGCCCGATTGGCTCGTTGACCCAGATGGGCACGATCCGTTTGGGCAAGCGCACCGAAAATCGAGTGCCGGCGATTCGTGATTTTGTGCCGCTCGCCGGTTTGGACGATTTGGTTTTCGGCGGCTGGGATATTTTTCCGGACAACGGATATGAAATCGCGCGCAAGGCCGGCGTGCTGGAGCGAAGCCACCTCATCGCGATTCGAGAGGAGCTGGAATCGCTTCAACCGATGAAGGCTGTCTTCAGCCGCAAGTACGTCAAGCGGCTCGACGGACCGAACGTCAAGCGCGGCAAGAACAAGTGGGAGCTGGCGCAGCAACTCAAGGACGATATTCGCCGCTTTCAAAAGGAGAACGATGTTGATCGCTTGATCATGGTGTGGTGCGGCTCGACCGAAGTCTTCATGAAGCCGGCCGACGTGCATTCGTCGATCGGCAAGTTTGAGAAAGGCCTTCGGCAAAACGACCCGCGCATTCCTTCTTCCATGGTTTACGCTTACGCCGCCTTGTCGATGGGAATTCCATTTGCCAACGGCGCGCCAAACTTGACCGTCGACGTGGAAGCGATGCGGCAATTGGCGCGGAAGAACGACGTGCCCATCTGCGGCAAGGATTTCAAGACCGGCCAAACGTTGATGAAGACGATTCTGGCGCCCGGATTCAAAGCCCGCATGTTGGGAATGCGGGGTTGGTTCTCCACGAACATTCTCGGAAACCGCGACGGCGAAGTGCTCGACGACCCGGAGTCTTTCAAGACCAAGGAAGAGTCGAAGCTTTCCGTGCTGGAGCACATCTTGCAACCGGACGTTTATCCGCAACTCTACGGCAAGATCGATCACAAAGTGCGCATCCATTACTATCCCCCGCGCGGCGACAACAAGGAAGGCTGGGACAACATCGACATCTTCGGATGGCTCGGCTATCCCATGCAGATCAAAGTGAATTTCTTGTGCCGCGATTCGATTCTGGCCGCGCCCATCGTTCTCGATCTCGTCCTCTTCATGGACCTGGCGCAACGCGCCGGCATGCGCGGCATTCAGGAATGGCTGAGCTTCTATTTCAAGTCGCCCATGTGCGCGCCGGAACTTTATCCGGAACACGATCTGTTCATCCAGTTGATGAAACTCAAGAACACGCTGCGCTACCTGCGCGGTGAAGAACAGATCACGCATCTGGGACTGGAGTATTATGACTAAAAACAGTGGACGAGGACGGCTCGTTTTTCTTCGCGCCCGCGGATCGAAGGGTGCTAACTCTCTTTCCGTTGAGAGAATTCCAGCACAACGGAGAACGTCATGTTTCAGCTTCTCAGTCGTAAGGCGAGACGCAAACGCTCATCATATTACCCGTTGACTGGCAAGTAGTTTTATGAAAAAATTCGCATAGTTTCTGATGAAGGAATGGAAGCGAGACAGACAAACATGGCGTTGGAAAAAGAATTGGCCTTGTATGAGAGAATTAAGAGCGATTTGCTGCTGCATCATGAAGGCAAGTTCGTTCTGATCATTGGAGAAGAACAGCTCGGCATCTTC
>CAZIDA010000397.1:0-3751 GCA_964537865.1 uncultured Acidobacteriota bacterium | reverse complement strand
GATCGATGGACTGAGCTTTGATGAGACTCTTAAGAAACAGCCCGGAAGCCACCAGCACCACCAACGAGCCGGCGACTTGCACGACCACGAGAATGTTTCGAAGGCGATGGTGTTTGATGCTGTCGGCGCCGCCTCGTCCGCCTTCGCGCAGGCCGGCGTTCAAATCCGCGCGAGTGGCGCGAAACGCGGGCGCGAGTCCCACCAAGATTCCCGACGCCAACGCAATGCCGGCGACGAATAAGAAGACGCGCCAGTCGAAACCGAAACCGAAATTTACCGGAATGTCGCCGGCGAGTGGAACGGATCGAAATAGGCTGCTCACCCACGAGCCCAAAAGCAGACCGCCCAGTCCGCCGAAGACGGCGAGCAGCACATTTTCCGAAAGCATCTGTCGAGCCAGGCGCCATCCCCCGGCGCCCAGCGCGGCGCGAATAGCCAGTTCCTTTTGCCGCACCGTGGCGCGAACCAACTGAATATTGGCGACGTTGACGCACGCCACCGCGAGAACCAAACCGACCAGCACCATGAAAATGGTGGCGACAAGCGGGACGGTGCTGTCGTTGGAGGGATCGGGACGGGCCCGAAACTCCCGGAAGACGCGCAGAGATTGTCCTTTGTCTTCGGGATACTGAGCGGCCAGCCGGCCCGCGACCACCTGCAGCGAAGCCTGAGCCTGCGCCAAAGACACGCCGGGCTTCAAACTCGCCAGCACGCGCAGGTCTCGCGAATCCCGGCGGTTCAGGGGATTCGATTCAGTGGCGCTGTTGGTGACCATGCCCAGCGGCAGGTAGGCGTCCATTTCAATGAGGAAGTAAGCGCCGTGAAACTTTTTCGGAACAACGCCGATGACGGTGAAAGGGCGGCCGCCAACGTTGACGCTTTGTCCCACGATGGAGGGATTGCCGTCGAAGCGGCGTTTCCAGTAGCTGTAGCCCAGAACGATGTACGGATCGGCGCCGACGGTGTCGCCTTCGCCCGGACGAATCAGCCGACCGAGGTGGGGCTGAATGCCGAACATCGAAAAGTAATTCCCGGTGACATAACTCACCAGCGCGCGTTCCGCGTGACGCTGGTAACTCACTCCCGCAAATCCGAGTTGATAGGCGCAGACGTCGCTGAAGGAATCGGATTGAGAGCGAATGTCCCGAACATCGAGGTAAGAAAGATTTTCCAAATCCTGCATGCCCGCGCGCTGAGAAGCCAGGACGACCAGATGGTTGGCGTTCTTCACCGGGAGCGGCTTGAGGAGAATCGCGTTGACGATATTGAACACCGCCACGTTCACGCCGATGGCCAACGCCAGCGTCACGACGGTCACCGCGGTGAATCCCGGATTCATCCGAATCGTCCGAAGAGCGTAACGAAGATCTTTGATCAGCGTTTCCATTCGCATCTCCTAAGGCACCTAAGGCGCCGGAAGGCGGCGGGCAGAAGGCAGTGGGCGACTCGAGGTTCGGCGCCGCCCGCTCTCATCTCGCTCGCTGCCTTCCGCCCTCACATACGGCAACGAGCCGGCGGACCTTCGGCCTCACACCTCACACCTCTCTTCTTGCACCTTCAGCACCAGCAGCGTGGCGTCGTCTTGGAATTCGCCGCGAGTAAAAGCTTCGATGGTCTGCATGATCGTCTGTTGCATCGCGTCGGCATGGAGCGAGCGATTCTGTTGGACCACTTCGATCAAACGCGCTTCGCCGAATTCCTCCCCCTGTGCATTCTGCGCTTCGACGACGCCGTCCGTGAAAAGAATCAGCCAGTCACCGGGCTGCAAGACCACCTCCGCCTGCTCGTACCGCTCCTCGCGAAAGACGCCGAAGACCGCGCCGCCTTTATCGAGCCATTGAGTCGAACCATCTCGCCGCAGGAGCAGAGGAGCGTTGTGACCGGCGTTGGTGTAACTCAGGCGCCGCGTTCGTCGATCCAAGGCGCCGTAAAAAAACGTGATGAATTTGTCCTCCGTCATGTGACCGCAGATGACGCGATTGACCTTGGCGCAAAGTTCTCGCGGCGCAAGCGAGTCGGGCGCGAACGCTTGGAAGGCGGCTTGCATGTTCGACATCAACAGCGCCGCCGGCATGCCTTTGCCCGCCACGTCGGCGATGCACAACGCCGCGCGGTGATCGTCGAGCTGCAAGACATCATAATAATCGCCGCCGACGGCGCGCGCCGGCTTCCAAGTTCCGACCATTTCGAAACCCTCGAGTTGCGGCGGCGCCTTGGGAATTAGACGTTCCAAAATGGCTTTCGCCTCTTCGAATTCCTGTTCTTGCTCATGCCATCGAAGATGGCTCAAGCCGGACTCGATTTCGGCGGCGGCGCGCAACAGGAATCTTCTGTCTTCGTCATCGAATTTGCTTTCGGTTGCTTTGGGTTCGATCTGAATGATGCTGATGACTTCGCCATCAAACCGAATCGGCGCGAGCAGCGAGCCGTCGAGCTCGAACACTGTGGTTGGCGTTGTCTTCGACGTGGCGCCATCGCCTCCGTCCGCTTCGTTCCATTTCCAATTTCGAAGAAAAGCGTCGATGTTCGGCCTCATCGGCAGCGGTGGGTTTTCCGCAAGACACGCGGAAGCAGCCACGGCGAATCCGATCTCATGACGAGCCCCGGCAAAGATCATCACCGCCGCGGATTGCAGCGCGCGCCGCAGTTGCACGGCAACAATCTCCCAAAGCGTTTGACGGTTGTGAACCATCTGCGTCTTCCGGCTGAGCGCGGACAGTTCAGCTTCCAGGCGCTGCGCTTTGCGCAAAGATTTTCCCAATTGGATTTGAGTGCGAAGAGTGGTCAACAGGCGCTCGTTCTCCCACGGCTTCTGGACGAAATCTTGGACGCCCCGGCGCATGGCCTCCACCGCCAAGTCCACCGTCCCCCACGCGGTCATCACAATAATCGGAAGCGTCGGATCGATCTCCCGAATCATCGTCAGGATGTTCAGCCCT
This sequence comes from uncultured Acidobacteriota bacterium, assembly GCA_964537865.1. Taxonomy (GTDB): domain Bacteria; phylum Acidobacteriota; class Terriglobia; order JAIQFV01; family JAIQFV01; genus CAZIDA01. The sequence continues at coordinate 812 of CAZIDA010000397.1, read as the reverse complement.
TCTTGTCCGGAGGTGGTGTCGCGGGCGTAATTCAAATCCATGAGCAGAACATCGAAGAGTCCACGTCGAAGAGCTTCCAGGACCGCGGTCGGCGAAGTCACCGTCTCCGTTTGGAAACCGGCGCTCTTGAGGAGCAGTCGAATGGCTTCCAGCACATCCGGTTGATCGTCGGCGACCAAAGCCTTCGGCCATGAGGAACGCAACGGTTCCCGTGGAGCCGGCGCGCTGAGGGGCGAAGGATGAGACGTAGTCTCTGCCCGTCCAATTTCTGAATGGTTCTTCATGCGAATCCCGCGATTTATCCGGCTTCTCTTTTAGTAAAGAACCGCCGGTCATGCCGAACGTTGAGAATCTCCAACCCCGTCTCAGATCAACGGCAAGTCGTTTACCAAAACACGAAGAGGCTAACTCTGCTGGTTTCTATGAATTGAAATTTTCAGCGTGTCGATGATAAAAGAGAATCGTTCGCTTTTGGGACGGGGCGTCTCAATAGTGAAGCTCAGGTGCGAGGGGTGAGGTGTGAGGTGTGAGGTGCGAGGGATAGGGGCAGAGAAGTTTGTTATGTCATTTGAAGAAGTAACGACGGTGTCGATCGTTGATGATAATGAGATTCCAAATTTAACTAACGGCTCTCTAGGCATTTACATTCGTACCTCTGCACACTCCCTCCTCACACCTCACACCTCACACCTCACCCCTCACCCCTGGCCCCTTCTACTCATACCTCAGCGACTCCATTGGATCGACGCGGAGGGCTCGGCGCGCCGGAAGATAGCACGCGGCCAGCGCAACAACAGCCAGCAGCGAGGCGA
>CAZIDA010000396.1:0-3761 GCA_964537865.1 uncultured Acidobacteriota bacterium | reverse complement strand
GCTCGGGCTTATGAAATGTCCACCGAGTGGCCCGGAGGACTTCGACTTCGCTCCACGCCGGGCCGACGATTTCGAGGCCGATCGGCAATCCGCGGGAAGTGAATCCGCACGGCAGGACGAGGGCCGGAACACCGGTGAGATTGAAGAGACGCATGAATCGCGTCAACACGCTGCCCGCCATCTTCATCCCGTCGATCGCCTCGATCGGCGGCGCGGGAATCGGCGTGGCCGGCATCATCAACAAGTCCACGGTCTCAAAGAGTCTTGCGATTTTTCGCTTCCATTCCTGCTGTGTTCGTCGCGCCAGCGCATATTCCATGCCTGTCGTTTTCAATCCTTGGCTCAGGCGCGCGCGCACATCCTCGCCAAACAGTTTGGGATGATTCTGGAGCCGCTCCTGATGGAACGTTGCCGCATCCGCCAAAAGCATCCGGCTGCTCGCTTCCATCGCCTCGTCGGCGCCATCCAGAGAAATCTCCTCCACGGCGCCGCCCAATTCAGAAAATCTCTGGACTGCTATTCGAAATGCCGATTCAACCTCAGGATCGAGATCCTCCAAAAGAGAGACACCGGGGATTCCAATCTTCCTTTCCGTCGAGAAACTGTCCAACTGGACAGCTTGCTGGAAATTTTCAACCGGGTGATTAACGGAGGCAGGATCCTCGCCGTCATAGCCTGCAATCACATCGAGCAGAATAGCCGCGTCCTCCACCGTCCGCGCCATCGGTCCCGCGTGATCGAGCGACCACGAAAGCGGGATCGCGCCACGCATACTCACTCGCCCGCGCGTGGGTTTGAATCCGACGACGCCGCACAGCGACGCGGGAATTCGCGTGGAACCGCCGGTGTCGGAGCCGACCGAGCCCAAGCAAAGACGCCCTGCCAGCGCCGCCGCGGAGCCTCCGCTCGACCCGCCGGGAATGGATTGCGGCAATCCGGTCGAGCCTCCCGTCCACGGATTCACACAGGCGCCGAAGTGCGGATTGACGTTCGTCACCCCCAGCGCCCATTCGTGCATGTTGAGCTTGCCTAGAAAAACGGCGCCGGCCTGCCGCAACTTTTGAACGATGAAGGCGTCTTGGGTGGGTCGATTCTCCTTCAAAAAGGCGCTGCCCGCCGTCGTGCGCATTCCCGACACATCAAACAAATCTTTGAGCGCCATCGGAATTCCGTGCAGCGGGCCGATCGCCTGACGCGTTGTGATGGCCTCAGTCGCTCGTCGCGCGTCTCGTAGCGCTGATTCCGCCGCCACTTCCAAAAAGGAATTCAAGGATGAATCGATAGCGGCGGTGCGGTCGAGATAGGCTTCAGTCAACTCCAGCGGAGAAATTCGTTTTGACCGAATGGCAGCTTCAGCTTCCGCCAGTGTGAAACATACGAGGGATTCATCCATTCGTGAGCGGCTCCCACGGGTTTAGTTGCCAAGAGAATGTCTGACCGGACCGATCGCTGCCCCGCCGCGAATCCGCCGCGGCGGACGGCGGGCCTACCACATCTCTCACTGCTTCGGAATGCTTGCTCCGTCGACGAGCGTGGAAGCGAGAAAGAATCACTGAAGCATCAGCACAGCCATCTTCCCATCGGTGACCAAGGTATCGCCGGTAGCGTTGGTGGCGCCTTTAGGAATTCCGAGGCGGTCGACGAGGGCCATGGCTCTGACGTGGCCGGAGAAGATCAGGTCGTTGACCACCTTGGCGCGCTCGTGATCGATGTCGGAATCGATCTTATGAATGAAGGTTCGATTCTCCGGGGAAAAAACAATTCCGATGTCGTGCGTTGACGAAGCCACCCAAATGGGCTTGCCGTCGTAGGTTCCCGGACGTCGCCAGATGCGGAGATGGTGGCGCTTTTCAAAAGTGTTGGCGGACTTCTGAAAAGTCAGATCCGGCTTTCGTCCGTCCAACATCAGGATGGACACCGGGGCCTCCTTGTATCCACGGTTTTCGGCAAGCGCGCGAAACGTTTCCATACCCGACTGCGAGTTCAACGCCGAAGCGTTCGACCAGCCGGCCGCCGCAAACGCCGCTTCAATTTCCGCTTGCGAGCCAATGAACATCAGGTTGGTGATGTCGGAGGGCTTAGGCGGACTTTGCGCATAAGTTCGAAAGGGCTGCGCGTTGACCATCTCGTCAACCGAGCGGTCCGAGAGCCGGCCCACTTTCTGAAAGGGTCCGGACTCCGCGGCCGCTTTTTCGAGCCGGGTCTTCTCGGTCAACTCGACAGTCATCTCGGTCCCTGCCGGATAAACAATCTCCGGATCCGGATCCTTAAGCACCGTTTTCTTGATGGTGGAAAGAAAGTCGGCGAAACCGCTGTGCTGCTTGGCAAGTTTGTCGAGACCTTGATCCAGCCGGGAAGAAAGAGTTTCCGACGCCAGGATTCCGATGATCGAACCCTTGTCGTCCACCGTTTCGCGGGCGTTGTCGACTTCCGAAACCCTCGCGGAGATTTTGCTTTCCTTGCAGGAGGCGTCCATCAACTCATCGAACTCCATGCGCAATGAGGCGCGCTGATCGGTCTTGCCTTCGGTTGACTTTACTTCTTTGATCTTTCCGATCAACTTATCGCCCGGCGCGACGATCACCCGATCACCGTCCATCACCGGTGCAATGACCACGACTTCAACCGCATCTCCGACCTTGGAGGAGTTGCTCGCAACCGGCGTCGTCAATCGCACTTCCAGCTTCGTGCCCTTGGCGAGTTCGCCGGACGCAGAAGGAAGGACGATCAAAAGCGCTGTCAGCAAGAATTGTTGGATGATGACCATCGTGAGGAAGCATTCTCTCAAATTCTCTCGACGGAGTGAACTGACATTCGAGGGGAATTCATCTGAAACAGGAAAACGGTGAGAAGAACAAGGAGATCTTCAGCATGTTGCAGATCAGAGCGGAAACGACACGATCTCTTCCCCTGAAGGGGGAACTTTCAAAAGCCTGGGCCAACGCCCCGTACCGAAAGCCGCTATGAATTTCTGCCCCGAAAATAGAATCGTGGATGTTGGGGTAGCCGAGGTGGACGCTCTCCGTCCACCTCGGTCCGAACAGACTTTCCTCACCCACCGCCCGAGGTGCATACAACGCACTTCGGCTACCTTCTCATGCTGTATGGGAGCTTCGACTGATGGCTATGCACTCCCGCCGAGAAATGCGCTCGGCGGGCCTACCAGATCGAGAAGGAGTCACTATGCTCTTGCGCCTTGAATAAATAGAGAACCGGAGATCGGTCGGCAAAAAAAATAATGCACACCCCGATCTTCTGAGGTGTGCATTTCCAAGGAGGGACGTCAAAACTTATCGAGACGCATTGAAACGGTCCCGCGATTTCAATTCATCGATAGAACGTTCCGGATGAACACCCGGGTATCATCCGATAACGCCATCTCCAAGGCATAAGATTTCTTGGGCACGACGTGGAAGATGAATTCGCCCAGCTCGTTGCTGTAAGAAGAGCGGACAATTCCTTCGTCGTCCTTGAGAAACACCTTGAAGCAGCTCGCGGCGGGATCGCCGGCGCCGTCGCCCGCGATGATTTGTCCGATGATGACGTTCTCGTTCTCATCGTTCCACCGCTCGATTTTCAAATCCAAATCCAGATTGCCGACGCGGTACCAAACCTGCCGTTCTTGCATGTCGCCGCCGCGGATTCCCGTGGGAGGCGCATCGAGCGAACTGTCATAGACGGCCTGCGCCGACAGGCGACGATGGCTTAAAGCCTTCTGCCCTTTTGAAGAGGAAGCATCGCCTTCCGCTTCGACCTCCGTA
>CAZIDA010000395.1:0-3763 GCA_964537865.1 uncultured Acidobacteriota bacterium | reverse complement strand
CGTGGGATCGTTGAAATGTCCGCAAGGGCAGGGATTCATCGCCGCAGCCAACATGAATCGGGCCGGGAAGGTCAGCGACATGGAGGCGCGTGAAATGGTGACTTGTCCGTCTTCCATCGGTTGCCGCATCACCTCCAAAACATTTCGCTGAAACTCCGGCAGCTCGTCCAAAAAGAGCAAGCCGTTGTGCGCCAGCGACACTTCGCCGGGATGCGGGATGATGCCGCCGCCAATCAGTCCGGCGTCGGAAATGGTGTGATGCGGCGAGCGATAAGGTCGTGTTCCGACCAAACCGTGCGAGGGTTGAAGCAACCCGCTGACGCTGTGAATCTTCGTCGTCTCAATCGCTTCTTCGAAGCTCATGGGCGGAAGAATCGTGGGAATGCGCTTCGCCAACATGGTTTTCCCGGAGCCCGGCGGGCCGATCATCAAAATGTTATGTCCGCCCGCCGTGGCCACTTCGATGGCGCGCTTGGCATAGGCTTGTCCCTTCACGTCGCGAAAGTCGACGAGGTATTGGGAAGCTTCATTCAGCATGGCCTCCTTGTCGATCCGCATCGCCGAAAAGGCGCTCGTGCCGTTCAGCATGTCCAGAACTTGCGGCAGAGATTTCATCGGATAGACTTCGATCCCATCGACCACCGCGGCTTCGCGGGCGTTCGCTTCCGGCAGCAGCAGGTATTTTGACTTCGCCTCCTTCGCCTTCACCGCAATCGACAGCGCGCCTTTGATGGGGCGCAATCCGCCGTCGAGCGAAAGCTCGCCGAGGAAAAGATATTGATCGACGTTCTGCTGTTGAAGGATGCCGTTCGTTCCTAGAATGCCGATGGCGATGGGGAGATCGAAGGCCGAGCCTTCCTTGCGCACGTCGGCGGGCGCCAGATTGACGGTGATGTTTTGAAAAGGGAAGTCAAGGCCGCAATTGCGAATGGCCGATTTGATGCGCTCACGACTTTCCTTCACCGCCGGATCGGGAAGCCCCACCGTGATGTAATCGCCCTTGCCCGCGGAAATGTCCACTTCGACTTCCACGAGGTTTGCGTCAATCCCAAAAACAGCCGCAGTCATAGTTTTGAATAGCATGGCTCGAATAAAGGGGGGGTAGGTTCGAGGCGAGTTCGTCGAGACGCTCCGCCAGAGCGCCTCGTTCCGATATCAAGACAACATCGCCATTATCGTCGAAAACGCGGCCGGGGCCAAGAGAAAAACGTGATCTCAAAACGATTTGATTGACTTTTCAACTTCACTGTTCTAAAAGCCTGCAACGGGAGGCATCAACTTCATTCCTCATGAGGACCGACAACCATGTCCAAGACAATTCAAGCGATTGACTGCATGTACTATGTCGCCACGCGCGAGTTCATGGCAAAGTGGGACAAGGCCAAAGAAGGAGAGCTCGTGTGCCGCATGGAGCGCGCCATCGGCGGGCTGCCACGCTACAACTCCATCGAAGAAATGATCGGTCTGATGGACGCGGCGAACGTGGAGAAGGTATTCATCACGCAATGCAAAATGTGGTCGTATTGGCGCAAGTGGATGTACATGGACACGCAGTTGGAGGACGTCCTGCAGTACACGCAGAAATATCCGGACCGCTTCGTCGGTTTGGCCGGATACAATCCGTTCCGAATCAAGGAGAGCTTGCAGGAGATCGAGTTGGCCGTGAAGAAATACAATTTCAAAGGCGTGTACGTGCACATCTACGGTTTTGATATTCCGCTTCACGATCGGAAGATGTATCCGTTGTACGCGAAGTGCGTGGAGCTCGACATCCCGGTGTCGATGCAGGTGGGACACGTGCTCGAGGCGATGCCGAGCGAAGGCGGACGCCCCATGTATCTCGATCGCATCGCGTCCGATTTCCCGGACCTCCGGATTCTCGGCGCGCATACCGGTTGGCCGTGGGTCGATGAGCTGATCTCGGTGTGCTACAAGTGGGAGAACGTGTGGTTCGGCGTGGATGCGTGGTCGCCGAAATATCTGTCGCCGCAAATCATTCAGTTCATCAGCAACCGCCTGGGACGAGATCGCTGCGTTTGGGGCACCAACGGTTTGCCGTGGAAACAGAATTTAGATGATCTCGATTCGCTCGGGCTGAAGGAAGAAGTGATGCGGAAGTTGCTGCGTGACAACGTGAGCCAGTTGTTCAAATTGTGAGTCTCGAGCGAAATGGATTGGGATATTCACCGCAGAGGCGCAGAGTACGCGGAGGGTGCGCAGAGATTCGGTAGCCGGGATGAATCGTTTTGTGATTCATCCCGGATCTTCATTTGGTCATGAAGTGGTAGCCCCGGCGCCCGCCGCGGCGAACCGGGGCGCTTGTCGCCGTTCACAAAAATCCTCCCGCCTTCAGAACGGCCGGGGCTACCAGAGCTGCAAATGCCGCGTGGCTTGCTCACGGCGTGATGACAGATCGAATTCCTTCCCCTCGACGCAGCGTATCGAAGGCGGCGTTGATTTCATCCAGCGGAAATTTTGCCGTCACCAATTCAGCTACCTTGATCTTGCCTTGTCGCGCCAACTCCAAGACGCGCGGATAATCCACCGGACGACATCCCAAAGACCCCACGATTTCAAGCTCGCGGTACATGACTCGACCGGATTCCAGCGTCATCGGTTTTTCCGAATACCCCACCATGACGAATCGTCCGCCCGTGCGCACGCATGAAAAAGCCTGCTGTTGCGTCACCGGATTTCCAATGGCCTCGAAGGCCACGTCGGCGCCGCCTTGAGTCAGCTTTCGGATTTCTTTGTCGATGCGCTCCACGCTCTTGGCGTTCACGGTGGCCGAAGCGCCCAGCTTCTTCGCCCATTCCAGTTTTGAATCGACGACATCGACGGCCACAACTTGGCCGTTCATGGCCGCGGCGATTTGAACGATATTCAACCCAATGCCGCCGCAGCCGAAAACCACAACTTGATCGCCGGGCTGAACGCGCCCGCGATTGACGGCTGCGTGATATGGCGTAGTGGTGGCGTCGGCAATGATGGCGCCTTCCACCAACGGAATCTCGCGCGGCAGCGGAATGGCGTCCTTGGCCGGCGCCAGCACGTACTCCGCATAGCCGCCATCGACGCTGTTGCCGAACATCATCATGCTTTCACAAATGTTCTCGCGACCCGTGCGGCACATGCGGCAATGTCCGCAGCCGTAAACCGCCGGAAGCAGAACGCGGTCGCCTTCTTTGAACTGAATGACGCCGGCGCCAATCGAAGCAATCACTCCGGAACACTCGTGCCCCAGAATGAGCGGAGGTTTCTTGAAGGTGGGCACGTCGTGATCCAGGTAGTGGAGGTCGGTGTGGCAGACGCCGCATCCGGCAACCTTGACCACGACTTCACCGGCCTTCGGCTCCGGCGTGGGAACTTCTTCGATGCGCAGCGGTTGATGGGCTCCGTAGAAAATAGCGGCTTTCATGTGATCCCCCTAGGATGTGATTAACGATGTTTCCACTGAGGCGCGCGTTTTAGGAGAAAGGACGCCAAACCCTCCAACGCGTCCTCGGTGGACATGAGGTCCTTCAGATAAAGTCGTTCCATTTCAGGCAGGGCATTCCAAACATTGGATCCGAGATGAATAGCTTTCTTGCACAGGCGCAACGCAGGCGCGCTGAGCTGGCGGATTCGAGTGATGATCTCCTCGGCGGCGGCGTTCAGTTGGTCCGCGGGGACGGCGCGATTGATGACTCCGATGCGGGCAGCCTCGGCGGCGTTGATCGATTCGCCGGTGAAAAGCAATTCCGCGGCATATCGATATCCGACC
>CAZIDA010000394.1:0-3777 GCA_964537865.1 uncultured Acidobacteriota bacterium | reverse complement strand
TTTGATGCCGAGATTTTCTCGATTTTTGAGTTTTCACACAGACTCTGAAGGGGACATCTTCAATAGCCCAGGGTAATCCGCCAGCTCTTTTGGCGGACTACCCTGGGTATCGTATCGTCCCCAACAACGGCTCAACCCTGAAAGGGTTGTGTTAAACGCATTTCCATTTTGGAGCGAAGTGAAGTTTAGCCTTTGAGATGTGGTCATGTGGGGCAGCCACCGTTGCCTACCCCGGAAACAGGGAAAATTCTCTTAGGCAACCCTTTCAGGGTTGAACTGGTTGGCGGATTCGTGACCCAGGGTTGCAAAGAGCGCAACCCTGGGCTATTGAAGGTGTCTCTTTCAGGGACATCCTCCAGTCAAGCTCGATCACATTCAACCATTCTCATGCCCTTGGGTGGGATTCCGGCGCAGGAGCAACCGCCCGCATTTCTTCCTTCTCTTTCGCATGGTAGAATTCCCGATGGTTTTTGTTGCTGGGGATTCGGTATGAGCGGGCTGCACGAAAAAATGGTGCGAGCGATTGCGGCGCACAAGATGTTTCAGGTCCACGACCGGGTGGCGGTCGCGGTGTCGGGAGGGGCGGACTCGATGGCGCTGCTGGCCATGCTCGAGCGGCTGTCGAAGCGGTATTGCCTCAGCTTGGAAGTCGCTCACTTCAATCATCAGCTTCGCGGCGCGGAGTCGGACGGCGACGAACAATTCGTTCGCGCGTTCGCCCGCAAGCTGAAACTGCATTGTCGCGTGGAACGGGGAGACGTCCGCGCTTACGCAAGCGCCGAGCATCTGAACTTGGAAGTAGCCGCTCGAACGCTGCGTTATCGATTCTTTCATGCTCTGCTGGAATCCGGCGCGGCGACGAAGATTGCACTGGGGCATACGGCTAACGATCAGGCCGAAACTTTTTTGATGCGTCTGCTGCGAGGCGCCGGGACACGCGGTTTGACTTCGGTGCTGCCGGTCTTGGAAGGTCGATTCGTTCGTCCGCTCATCGATGTGACTCGAGAAGAAATCCTGGAGTTTCTCGAACAAGAACGAATTTCCTGGCGCGAAGATTCTTCCAATCACGATCTTCATTTCACGCGAAATCGCATTCGTCATGAGCTTCTGCCGTCGCTCGCGAAAAAGTACAACCCTGCCCTTGTTCGCCAATTGGCGCACACGGCGGAGCAATGCCGCATCGACGACGCTTATCTTTCGCGTCGCGCGCGACGGGTGTTCGACGAAATTCGGACTGCTGAGTCCGGGAAAGGCTTGAGCGAAGCTCGCGCTTTGGCTCCCAGCAAAATGATGGCCCTGCCGATTGCGCCGCTGCGGCGACTCGATCGCGCCATTCTTTCCAGAATCGTTCGGCTGGCCATTCAAGAAGTGAAGCAGAACCTTTTGCGGATCGATGAGAGTCATTACGACGCCATCTTCAAGCTGTTGGAAGAGGGCCAGAGCGGCGAAACGCTCGATCTTCCGCGGGGAATCCGCGTGGAGCGCGCGTTCGAGTTTCTGATTTTGGAGAAGGCGACATCATCTCCGGCAAAAGAGAACAACTACGAACTGGCCGTTCCGATCACGGGTCGCGTTGAGCTTCCATTTCAAGGAATGGTGTGGGAGACGAGGTTGCTCCATCCGGCCGGAGGCGCCGCAAAGCCTTCTAAAGAGTTCAACCGATTTGCCGAAAAAGAAGGAGACGGCGAGGAACGGCGGGGCTGGCGAGCCTGCTTCGATTTTTCCAAGCTTTCTTCGTGCCTGAAAGACCACAAATCAGATACACTGGTGGTGAGAAATGTCCGGCCGGGAGACCGATATCATCCGCGAGGCAGCGCCCACTCGATCAAGGTATTTGACTTGCTTTCGAAGCGACATCTCGCCGCGAGTCGTCGCGCCGGATGGCCGCTGTTGGTCGCGGGAAAAGAAATTGTTTGGGCGCTCGGATGCGCCGAAGCCAAAAGCGTCGCGGCCACCGGCAAAAGCGCCCAAGTGCTGGTCGTCGAGACCGTGAGTGCCGTGTGAGGCGGCGAAGAAGATTTGGAGATTTCGTTTTCGACAGAATCGTGCGGAGAGAAAGGAGTCAGGAAAAAGAAGCGAAAGCGCTCTCAAACCTCCATTCCACAAGGAAACTCATTCTGTGACAACTGAGCTGAAAGTCATCTACACGGCGGAACAGATTGCCGAACGGATTCGAGAACTGGGTCGCATCATCACCAACGATTACACCGATAAGGAACCCGTGTGCATCGGGACGGTGGAAGACTCGTTTGTGTTTATGGCGGATTTGGTGCGTGCGATTCAACGCCCGGTCACCTGCCTCTTCATCAAGGCCATCACCGACGAAGCCGGCGACGAGGGAACCAGGTATAAACGAATTTTTTACACCTCCGTCGCCAATTTGAAGAACCGGGATATCCTTTTGGTGGTGGGAACGTTGGATACCGGAATCACCGCAGATTTCCTGTCCAGAAATATCTTGCTGCAACACCCCGGTTCGCTTAAGATTATAGCCTTGATTGATAAACCGGAAATGCGCCGTTCGCCGGCAGTTGCGGAATACGCTGCCTTCACGGTGCATGATCAGTATGTGGTTGGATACGGACTCGGGACCGACGAGCAATACCGTAATTTTCCATCGCTGGCCGTGTTGCCCGGGCGTCCGGCCACGTCGCCGGAAGTCGTGTTGGCGTTGAACGGCCGAGGGGAAGAATGAAGCGCGATTGAGGTTTTTGGACTGGCGATCGCGCGGGTAGTCAGGCGTCCCTCGGAGGGAGGAAACATTGAGTTCAGGTTTAAAGACAGCCATTGTCTGGATCGCCATGATCGTGACGGCGGTTCTGCTGTGGCAGGTGTATCAAAGTTCCCAGGGCCGGCAACGCGTCCAGGATCTTTCGTACAGCGATTTTCTCAACAAGGTCTCTCAAGAGTCGGTGCAGGAAGTCACGATTACCGACAGCGACGAAATCACCGGGAAGTTCAAGAACAACGGCGGTGAATTCAAAACCGTCATCCCGGTTCAGGATCCGGATTTGATGACGCTCCTCCGCGGCAAGAACGTGGTGGTGCGGGGAAAGAAATCCAGCCAGAATTCCTGGCTCTCCGCCTTGTTGGGGTGGTGGGCGCCGATCCTGATTTTGGTGGCCTTCTGGATTTTCATGATGCGCCAGATGCAGAGCGGCGGAAACAAAGCGCTGAGCTTCGGCAAATCGCGCGCCAAGCTGCTCAACTCCCAGCAGAAGAAAGTGACCTTCAAAGACGTCGCCGGCGTGGAAGAGGCCAAGGAAGAGCTGCAAGAGATCATCGAGTTTCTGAAGGAGCCTCAGAAGTTTCAAAAGTTGGGCGGTCGCATTCCCAAGGGCGTGCTGTTGGTGGGTCCGCCGGGCACGGGAAAGACGTTGTTGGCGCGGGCCATCGCCGGTGAAGCCAACGTTCCGTTCTTCTCCATCTCCGGATCTGATTTTGTGGAGATGTTTGTGGGCGTAGGCGCCAGCCGCGTGCGCGATTTGTTCGAGCAAGGCAAGAAGCACGCGCCGTGCATCATCTTCATCGACGAGATTGACGCCGTGGGTCGCCATCGCGGCGCGGGATTGGGCGGCGGCCACGACGAGCGCGAACAGACTTTGAACCAACTGTTGGTGGAGTTGGACGGGTTCGAATCCAATGAAGGCGTCATCATCATTGCCGCGACGAACCGTCCGGACGTTTTGGATCCGGCGTTGTTGCGGCCGGGGCGCTTTGATCGTCGCGTGGTGGTGGCGCGACCGGACGTGCGCGGACGCGAGGGCATCTTGCAGG
>CAZIDA010000393.1:0-3780 GCA_964537865.1 uncultured Acidobacteriota bacterium | reverse complement strand
GGGTTGTGTCAAACAACCGCGCCTATTTTCGCGGCAGAAAATTTGAAGTGCGCCGCCAGCGGCGGCGCTTTGGATGAAGTTGACCCAACAATCTGTTTGGCTGTTCTGTTCGGTTGTCGAATCCATCGAACCATGGGCAAATGCTCCCAAGAATTTGGAGATTATGCTTGCCATAACCCCGTTGGGGTTAGATTGTGAGGAGGATTCGATACCCAGGGTAGCTCTCCGCCGCGGCGGAGAGCTACCCTGGGCTGGACGCCGGGTCCCCTTCGGGGACGAAGAAACGTTGGGATCAATCGCATCGCGAGGTTTTCATGCCTTTGGGTGTGAAAACGCCGCACGAGCAACGGCGCCGAAATCGACATCGGGCCTCGTAGGAATCCTCTTCATGGGCGCGCCTGACCGGCATAGAACTTCTGCACCCGGTCAAAAAACTTCGTGACAGCGGCTTCGTACATTTTCGGATGAGTGCGGAATGCTTCGCCGTGCCGCGCACCGGGAACTTCCAAGAACATTTTGGAATCATTCTCAGCGAGTTGGTACAGCTCCCGAGCGATGTACGGCGGCATGCGGTCGTCGTTGCCCCCGCACACAAAAAGAATGGGCCGGTTGCCGATCTCTTTCACCGCTTTCCTCAAATCAAAATCGTCGACATTGAAGTGAGTCCGAAGCTCGAAGAACCAGAGGGTAGTCATGGCGGTGGAAAACTTGGGCAGATGAAGAAACAATTTCAGATGATGGTAGGTCGTGTCGCGCAGCGTCAGAAAAGTGCTGTCGCTGATGACGGCGTCGACCTGGGGCGTCTCTCGGGCCGCCATTAGCGCCGCCCCCGCTCCCATCGAAACTCCCCACACGATCACGGGATGCGCTTTCGGATCGAAGCTCAGCGCCTTGGCCACCGCGCCTTCCACGTCGAACCGCTCGTAGTAACCCAACGAGGTTAGATTGCCGCCGCTGGCGCCCGCGTGCCGCTCGTCAAACAGAAGCGCGTTGTACCCCAGCCCGTGGACGAACATTCCTTCCCGCAGCATTTCCACGCGCGTGCGATTGAGGCCGTGAACAAAAACCACGGTCCCTTTCGGATGATCCGCCGGCACGAACCATCCTTTCAACGGAACGCCGTCCTTCGCGGGAAATTCGATGTCTTGATAGGCGACGTGGTAGGTGGCGGGCGTCTTTCCGTCGTCGATGTCGTGATAATGATATTTGTGAACGGTGACGACGCGCGCCAGAAAGTAAGGAACATAAACCAAAAAGAACAGCGCGACGGCCGAAACAATCACCAGGAAGAACCACATGAGAATCTTCTTCCACAATTTCATCTTCCGCTTCTGAGGCTTGGACTCCGCCATGATGGTCTTAAATCGCTTTCAATCCCTCCGAGACTTTTCTGGTGCGCATCGACTCCGGTTCCTGAATGAACTGCGCCAGCAGCCAGATCACGATCACCGTGAAGGCGGAGCACAGAAGCGCCACGCCGGTGTATCCCCATCCTTGATAAATCACACCGCCCAGCAGCGCCGCCAGCGCGATGCCGAGCTGAGAAAAAATATTCCGCAAGGCAATGAACGAGCCGCGTTCGCGCTCTTCCACCAACTCCGTGACCAGCGCGGTGATCGGTCCTTGACGAAACGCGGCGCCCAGGCTCAACACGCCAAAGACCACGAAGAGCCACACGCCCCATTTCAAAAACGGAATCATGAGGATGGAAACGGCCAACAGGACGTTGCTGACAATGGAGACGCGCCGCTTTCCCCAGCGGTCGGCCATCAGGCCACCCAGCGGAGCGCCGATAAACGACACGGCGCCGCTCAGCAGAAAGATGATTCCAATCAATCGCACGGGAATTTTGAAGGCGCTATTCAACCACACTCCGATGTAAGTAATCAAGCCCACCACGCCACCGGACACAAAGAACGCCATCACCACGGAGGCCAACAGATCCGGTTTCAAAAGGAATTTCTTGAAGGACTGGAGCCGCGATTTAAAGATGTGTTCGGCGGAATCGAGGGGCGCGCGCTCGATGCGTCGATGCGGCAAAAGAATCCAATTACTGGCGCCGATAAGGACCGCGATGACGGCCATGCCCGGAAAAATCGTTCGCCACTCGAATCGATCGGCCGCCAGCGAGCCGATCGGCACTCCCAAGATAAGCGCCGCGAAATACGCCGAAGAGATGGTTCCGATGGCGCGGCCGCGAACTTCGTAAGGAAAAACGTCGCTGGCCAGCGCAATGGAACACGTGGAAATGCTTCCCGCGCACAAGCCGATCAGAAAACGAAGCAGCAACAACATCGCAAACGAGCCGGCCCAATGCGTCAGCAGCGAGATCAACGCAAACAGCATGGCCGCGGCCACCAGAAAAATCTTGCGACCATATCGATCCGACAGAGCGCCGGACAGCAACGCGCTGATGGCTGCCGCCACCGAGTACGCCACCACCAGCGTGCCGACCACGGTGACGCTGACACCGAACGATTTTTGAATCAGCGGCAGCAGCGGCGCAATCATCTGATTGTCGGCGACGCCTAAGAAGAGCAGCAGAAACAAATTGACGATCACCGCGAGCTGTGTGTTCTTGCTCATTGGGAAATGTCGGCTTGAGGGATGACGGCGAACGCGCCTGGCGCGCACGTCCGCCAACTTGTGGACTATTCGTTCTCTTTCTGGGAGGCCGGACCACCCCCGTGCCGCAGCCCTTCGAAATGATTCAGTCCCAGCTTGACGGCGGCGCGGTCGGTCTGATCAATGACAGCGGCGGCGTTGATGCCGATGGCAATGGCGATGGCATCGCTGATCTCGTGCTTGCTGGCGCCACATTGAAGCGCCTTCTTGATGTGTCCCTCCAGGCAACCTTCACACCTCGCCAGAAGCGACGCCGCAATCGAGATCAGCTCCTTGGTCTTCAAATCCAACGACGTGGGCTGATAGGCTTCCTTGTAGAACTGATAATAAATATCCCGCAGCTTCGGATCGATCATGCTCAGGGAGGCGGGGGTGATTTGATTCTTTTCCTCAACCGAGTCGGTTTTGACGGGCATCGATGCTCCTCCAATATTTCGAGACAAAAAGATGATACCTAATTCGCCTTCGACGGTTCCGCGGCGCCTTGAAATTCTGAATCAGAGACGGCAACCCGATTATGATCGCAGGCCAAATACCAGAATGCTTGCCGGGAATCAACTCCTGAGGATAAACTCAAATACTCTACCAAAATTCCACCGGCCCCACCGTGTAATATTTTGCAAAAGTTTGCGGAGGGCGGGATTTGCGCATCGATCACGCCCGGCTCTTCTCGAACGGCCATTCCTTGCGACTGGCGGCGCGTCCGAAGAAGATGCCAATCCCCAAAACCAAAATGAGGACCGCGTAAAGAACGAACCGCATCTCACTGGCGCGCGAGAAGAGAATGAAGATCCAGCCGCCCAACGCGATCAACGCCGGCAACGGATAAAGCCACATCTTGAAGGGACGAAGAAGATCGGGACGGCGACGCCGAAGAATCATGACGCCGGTGGTCTGACTCAAGAATTGAATGATGACACGAATGATGACCAGCGCCGAGATCACGTCGGTCAGCCGCTTCAAGCTGAAGAACGCGGCCACGGCGCCGAGCACGAGCAACGAGACGTAAGGAAAAGAATGGCGGGGATGAAGACGCGCGAAGATTTTGAAGAAATCGCCGCGCTCAGCGGCCGCATAGGGAATTCGTGAGTAGCCCAGCAGCAGCGAGAAGACGGAAGCGAACGCCGTCCACATCACCAGCGCGGTAATCAGCAA
>CAZIDA010000392.1:0-3780 GCA_964537865.1 uncultured Acidobacteriota bacterium | reverse complement strand
GCCAAGTCCTGCTTGAGCCATTGCCGCTGCTCCTCGCCCACCGTGAAGGGTCGGCCATGCGGATTGTCGAGCTGCGCCATCGCCAACATGCGCTCCATCGGCGTCATTTTGGGCTTCGTCCAATAGTCTTCGACGATGACGCTCTGCAGGGTCACGAAGTGGACGCCTTTGTGATCGAAGGAATAGGTCGGCTTGCCGAAGAGTTCCTGCCACTTCTCGCCCAAGTCGAAGTACCAATCGTGTTCGCCGACCATCATGTAGCGCTTCGGCTTCAACTCCTCGAGAATCTGCTTGCCCATCTCGAGTTGCGCCGCTGTCCCCAATTGCGCCAAGTCACCGCCGAACAGCACGAAGTCGGGCGGCGGATCCATGGCATTCACGTCGGCTACGGCCTTCAGGATGGAGCGGACAAAGCGCTCGTTGAGCGTCTTCTCGTAGAGGTGCGAATCGGAGACGTAGGCCACCGTAAACGACTTGGGCGATGCGGCGGCCGCGGGACTGGAGGCGTCCTTGTCGCCGAAGAGAAACTCGATCGGCTGGAAGGAGTGCGCCGCCATTTTGCCGGTGGCGGCGACAGTCGCGGCCGACAACGCCGCCGCCCTCATGAAGCTGCGGCGCGACAGCGATTTGATTTTATCGAAATAGTTCTCGCGCTCAGTCAGGTATTCCTGCTGTTGCCGTTCTTTAGGTCCCATGATACCTCCTTGGCGTTACCACATATTGACATCCGCTCGGGGCCCCCTCTCGCGGGCTCGAAAACTCTCCGTTATGATCATGGCTGTTTGGCGGCGCTCTCGGACGGGCGTTCTTTCGCGAGATCGTCGCTGGTGAGCGATTTCAAAAACTCCACGAGATCGCTCTTTTCTTGAGGCGTCATGTTCAACGGGACGATGCCGCCATCCAAATTCGGATTCGGCTCGCCGCCCTTGTTGTAAAACTCCACCACATCCTGCAGCGTGGCTTGGCTGCCGTCATGCATGTACGGCGCCGTCAAGGCCACGTTGCGAAGGCCGGGGGTCTTGAAGGCGCCAATGTCCTTGGGCTGCCGCGTCACCAGGAACCGCCCCAACTCCGCGTACGCCGGATCGTGCGCTAAGGAAGAGAGATTCGAAGAATTCAGCGCGGCGGCGCGGCGCGCCAAAGCCGCAAACGACTTGGCATTCATGGCCACGCCGATGTTGTGAAACTTGTTGTCGGTGAAAAACGGCGAGGTGGAATTGAAGGCGTGGCAGGTGATGCAGCGGCCCTTGTTCTGAAAGACAACCCAGCCGCGCTTGGCCGCGTCCGGGAGCGGCCCTCCCGCCTGAAAGCGGTCGAAGGGGGAATTGCCCGACAGCAACGTGCGCTCGTAGGCGGCAATGGCCTGAGCCAGCCGGTCGATGGTGACTTCGCCTCCAAACACTCCTTGGAACGCCTTGACGTACTCCGGAATCCCCTTCACCTTGGCGACCACCGCATCGTGGGACGGTAAGCCCATTTCCACCGGATTGATGAGCGGCTGCTTCGATTGTTCTTCCAGGCTGGGAGCGCGCCCATCCCAAAACTGAAATTCGTTGAAGACCGCATTCAACACGGTCGGCGAGTTTCGAGTCCCCTTTTGATTCTTGATTCCCACCGCGACCTTCTTGCCGTCGGCAAAGCCCAGCGCCGGATCGTGGCATGTGGAGCACGCCACGGTGTTGTCGGCGGAAAGCCGCTTGTCGAAATAGAGGCTCTTCCCCAAGGCCACTTTATCGGCAGTCATGGGATTGTCGGGGGGAATCAACGCCTCCCACAGGTCTCCGGGAATGCCTAACGGGAAAGTCGGCGTATAGGGGGGCGTGGCTTCTTGCGCCCGTAGAACACCGGCGCTGTTGTGCGTCTCTGGAGACAGCGACCACGGCGCAGGCGGGATCACGACGATCCACATTGCAACAAGAACAAGAAGAACCAGCAGCTTTCTGTTTTCTTGACGCGGCATTCCGACCTCCGTAAGATAGTTCGACGTCGCTGCGCTCTGAGTTGCGTCAACAGCGCCATGAGCTTGGAATCGTGGATGAGGCCCGGCGGTATTTCTCTCCGTCAACTCCGCCGCCGACCGAAGACTGAGTTGCTATTCATTTTGTGTAACAATAGAGTGCGCCGGTTTATTCCCAATTCCTGGGAGTTGCGCGCGTGGGAATTCTTGCGTCCAATCAGCGGTTATTCCCACTGTTGATCCGGAACAACGAATGAGGTCACCCTTTAAGAATTTTCGAAGCCGATCGAAGTCTGAAAGCGCGGAAGACCGGCTGTCGGATTTCTCAGCGCAGGTTCTGGAGCACCTGCAAAGTCTTTATAACTACGCCGTGGGGTTGTCGAAGAATCCCACCGCCGCGGAGGATTTGGTCCAAGAGACTTTGTTGCGCGCCGTTAGGAACGCGCCCAAGTGGCGGCCACATTCGAATTTGAAGGCCTGGTTGTTCGCCATCCAGCGGAATCTGTGGATCAACGAATATCATCGCCTCCAACGGGTGGCCGACGTTTCGTCGTTGAGTTCGCTGGACGAGAACGTGTGCCGCAACCGCAGCGACGGCGGCAAACGGTGGGCGGACGAAGAACTCTCTGACGAGGAGATCAGGCGCGAGGTCCGCGCCGCCGTTGACGCTTTGTCGCCGCCCTATCGCGAGGCCATCGTCTTGAAGGATTTCGAAGGATTCAATTACAAAGAGATTGCGGAGATTGTCGAAGTGCCCATCGGAACCGTCATGTCGCGGCTGAACCGCGCCCGGACGGAGCTTCGAAAGCGCCTCCAACACCTCCGACAAAAAAAGGTGGAATCCGCTTCCTATGGACGCGTGTGAGCAAACGCGCGAAAAAATGATTTCTTTTTTGGACGGGGTATTGCCCGTCAGCGACAAGGAGACGTTTGATAAGCATCTGGCGCAGTGCGTTTCGTGCCGGGAGGTCCTGGAGGAAGAGCAGAAGTTTATCAACCGGCTTCGCTCGGCCAAACCAAGTCATCCGCTTCCGACGACCCTGCGCGACCAGATGACGCTTTACCTTCAACAGAGACACCGCCCGAAACCGCGGGCGCAGCGTCTTCGTTTCGGTGGGATCGCGGCGGCCGTGGTGGCGATTCTTTTCGCCGTCATCTTGGCGGGCCGGCTTCGAAACGCCGCGCCGGACGACTTCGAAAAATTCGCCGCCGCCACACATGCCTTGCGGCTGCGCGGCCAGCTCCCCACGGAATTGACGACGGAGTCGCCGCAAACGGTTTCCGCTTGGTTCGTCGGAAAAATCCCGTTTCGTCTTTCACTGCCGGACTATCCCACGGCGCTGGGTGAACGGAAACCCTACGAAGTGAAAGGGGCGCGCCTGCTCCAGTTCAAAAATGCGTCGGTGGCTTATGTGGGCTACGAAATGTCGGGACACCCCATCTCCCTCCTCGTCGCCACCCATCAACTGGCCACTCCGCGCGGCGGGGAACAAATCGAGTCGCATGGCTTGGTGTTTCATTACCGGATGCTTCAAGGATTCAAGGTCCTCACTTGGGAAGACCACGGCCTGACCTACGCGCAGGTTTCCGACTTGGGAGGGCGGGGACAACAATCATGCGTCATCTGCCACCCGGGCCCGGGCGATCGATCCCTCCTGGATGGATTGAAGGTCCCGCGTTGAAGGTGGCGCCTTGAAGGTCCGACTGCGTGTGAGACGGTTGGTTCCAGCGCCGGAATTTTTGCTCTTTCCCTTCACAAAAAACTTCGCTACCATAACGCGATCCAATTTCATGCTTAAGGAGAACCCGATGTTGCGGAGAAG
>CAZIDA010000391.1:0-3780 GCA_964537865.1 uncultured Acidobacteriota bacterium | reverse complement strand
TGATGTCGAGATTTTCTCGGTTTTTGAGTTTTCACACAGACTCTTTCAGGGTTGAACCGTCGGGACTGCCCCTGAAGAACAGACCCAATGTCCGACTGATTGATGTCCGCCATCAATGTGCGATCCCGATCCGCCAGTCCCCCTCGGGGGACTTGTTTGTCTCAGCCCGCCCATTCATGGGCGGGAACGAAGGGCCCCAACAGTCTTCAATCAATTGGCTATTCAGCCCCATTGATGGGGCGCCAGCCGCATCCGCCGATGAATCGGCGGCAGAAAAATCAAACCCCATGAATGGGGCCCGGACAAATCGATTATTGGCGCGGGGCATTCCCATCCCGCCCATGAATGGGCGGGCTGAGGAAATGCAGGCGCCGTGAACGGCGCCACCCCAACGTTTCACCGGCTGCGATCCGGATCGATGGAAGTTCCGGGATGCTTCCGCCTGTGGCGGACAGAGCATCCCGGCTACCGGAACGATGGTTGTGCCCATGGCCTTGCCATCGCGTTCGCGAAGAGCGACTTCCTTGAAACATCCGGGGATCGCGCTTCCACAGATGTGGCGCAGAGCGGCCTGGGGCCGCAACCAAATGGTGCTCATGGTTACGTCGTTGCGACCTGAAAATCTCGCCAAAGAAGCAAGATTTTCGAAACTTGCTAAGCAGAGACGAGCGACCCTTTTTGTAGAAAAGCATGCCGCTGAATTCTTGGCTGGAGATTGAATGCTCTCCGGGGGAATCGCCTCCTATTTCAGCATCACCCGATACATATTTTCCTCGGATGTCCCGTCATTCAAAACGTAATCGGCCATGCTGATCTTCGTCATCAAGCGGATTCTCGGGTCATCGATTTGGTCGGCCTTGGCGATGGCGCGGTCGATATCGAATCGAGCCAGCCGGCTGATGAGATTCTCGTAAAGTTGATTGGAGCGCCAGTACTCGGGAGGAGGTCCCTTACGGAAAGGCGTTGCCTGAGGCGCTTCTTTTTCCTTCTGCAGCGCTTTGTCGGCCACCCCGATCGCTTCCATGAGGACGGAGAGGGCTTTGTCTTGATCGAAATTGAAATAGCCGTCGGAGATATATCCATAGACTTCGGCTTGGTCGAAGGGATCGGAGATTTTCTCAGCGGCGTTGTATGCTTCACTTAACAGGCTCTTGGCTTTCTCCGGCCCGGTTTTATAGATGACGGCGGCAACACGCGCCAGCGCTTCCGCGCGCGTTGTTGGGGACTCAATCTGCATGGCCGTGTTGATGCCGGTCTGCGGATTGTTGGCCGCTTGATTGATCGCTTGGTTCTTCTGCTGTTGAGATTGAATTTGTGAGGCGATAGAGTTGGGATCGATCTTCGGCGGAGTTGAACCTCCGGTCTGGTCCGAAGATTGGGTGATGATGACCTGGAAATTGCGGTTTTGCCCCGCGCCGGGATTGGCACTCGACGCGCTCTCCGTCGTCCCTCCCGAACCGCTTGCCGTGCTGCCCGAAACGACGCCGCCCGGTCCGGCCAAAGTCATTTTCATTTGCTGGCCTGTTGTGGCGCCGCCTTGCGTGCCGGCGCTGTCTCCGATGGGAAACACCCCGTTGGGAAATTTATTCAGTTGATTTGAAAACTGCGCGTAACTCGCTTCGAGTTGTTTGGCGCGCGCCGGATCGAGACGACGCATCATGGCGACGACTTGGATGGCGACAAATTCTCGAACGCTTCCGACGGCGGCTTTGCCTCCGCCGCCGTATGTGCTGAATGAAAAAGCCACGGACTGATCTTGCTGCTTCTTGCCCAGTTCGTCGACGGCTTTAACCAGCAAGTCCAGCGCCTTCGCCGTCAGCGCGTGGTTTAAGTGAAACAGCCGGGACGTGAGCGAGCAGAAATTCTGCGCCTGGATATCGTCGTGTTCAGGCCGGTCGAACTGGTTGATGGCTTCGACGAAAAGCTGCTCGGCCTTCGCGGGACGTTTCTCCTGGAGTTGCATCGCGACTGGAGTAATGAGGTTGGGATCGAAATTCCCTTGGGCGATTTGGTCTTCGACGATTTCAAAAGCGCGATCGGGATTTTTCTGAGCGATGCGCGATGCCACCATGCCTAGGGCAGCGGCGCGAAAATCGATCGGCGGCGGAGCTTCGTCATCGCTCGTGGGATAGATGCGATCCATCTTCAAAGCGAATTGGAGCGCCTTTTCAGGATCGAGGGGCAACACCGACATGACCATGCTCATTTGCCGCATCGCTTTATCTTTGGCGACGCTGGGATCTTGCATTTCTTGGGTGGCCTGAAAAGCTTGTTGGTAAATATAGATCGCGCGGTCCCGGTTGATTTGCGACATCGATTTGCCGATCCGAGTCAAGGCGTCGGCCTGAAGGTCCGGGGTCGTTCCGAGCGCTTCCTGATAGCATTGATTGAGAAGTTCCTCGGCCTTCTTCTTGTTGGCCGCCGCTTTGGCCACCTGGGGGTCGATCGGTTTCTCGGGTTTCTTTTTCTCCGCGCTTGCGGCGGGCTTTGCTTGAGATTCCGTGTTTGGCGGCTGCAAATTCGAAAACGGTCGCGCCAACAGATAAGTCGACACCAGCGCCAACAGGCCGATGCCGAATCCAAACGCTCGATACAACTTCACTGAAGAACCTTTCTTGTTGGTCATGGCAACCTCGATAGAAGGGACAGCAACAATTGGTTGGACGCGCGTTGGTCGAAAAAAGTTTCGCGAAAATGGGCCGAAGATAAGAGAAGCAATCTCTGCGGATCCTCCGCCCGCTGCGGCGGGGCGTCGGCGGTGAGTGGCCGCGCGGGAAACGAAAAAATTTCATGGCCTTGGGTGCGCCGACCGGCCATGAGTGCCTGCGCGGAAAATAAGCTTCTGTCGCCCGCCAAGGCGGGCTTCGCGGACCTACTGCCACCCTAACCCCGCCCTCGCTCTCCGCCACAGGCGGAGAGCAGCGGACGGGGCTATCCGCCAGAAAGATGGCGGACCGGCCCGACGGGCCTGCGATCGAGCGGCACGGCGATTTTCAGCTCCTTTGGACTGGCCTCTCTGACGAATGAGAGGTTGTGCGCACGGCCATTTCAAGATCAAGCTTTCCTTCCCCGCGCCACCCAACCGAAGTGCGGCCGAACCTCGATAGCTTCCAGGCCGGCGCGCTTGAACCAGGCTTCTACTTCCGGTTTGGAATAGCGATTTTCGATGGGCGCCGAGAAGCGGTCGAACTGATCGTTCACGCAGACCCGAAAAGGATATTGGGCGTACTGCTTCATCGGAATCTTTTCGGCAATGCGTCGCGTGGAGGAAAACCGATGGAGCAATCTGCACGGCCAGACGAAAAACAAGAACGCCAACGCGGCGAAAGGATAGGAAAGCGCGTGCAGCAGAGAGTAAGGCATGCGGGTGGTCACCGCGCGGACACCCGTTACCAGCGTCAGCAAAAACGCCTTCACCGGCTGGCCTTCGGGCTTCCAGTAGAGATAGATTTGAATCTCGCTTCCGGGTTTTAAGAATCGAACAAGATTCCGAAACGCTGCTTCCGGATGGGGGAGATGATGAAGCACGCCGAGAGAATAAATGAAATCGAAACTCTCCGAGGCGAATGGTGGGTGATTCAGATCGGCTTGAACCAACCGCACGTTCCCTAGATCCCCGGTGTTCTTGTGGGCCACTTCGATGGCGGGGCCAAGGTCCATCGCTCGGACGTCGGCGCCGAACTTGGCCGCAAAAAAAGTATGCCGCCCCGCGCCGCACCCGGCGTCGAGGACTCGCTTTCCGGCAAAAAAGTCCGGGCCGTGCGGAGCGAGGTAATCGAG
>CAZIDA010000390.1:0-3796 GCA_964537865.1 uncultured Acidobacteriota bacterium | reverse complement strand
TTCGGGCACCATCGCCGCGCCGGTGGAGAGGGAGAACAGAAGACGCAAGAACCGTAATCTGCCTCGGTTCCACCTCGGGCAGCTACCAAGCCGACATCTCTCGCAACAATCTTACTTTGTTCCGCAGCTATATTTTCCAGATCAACGGCCACTTGGTGATTTCCCTCCAACATTTCGAGCAGTGATTGAATTCTTTCAAGATGAGTTTTCGTGAACCAGGGCTGAGGGATTCAAATGCCGGTATCAAGCCTCTACAGACCTGCGTCTCCAAGCGAAATGATTATACTCCTTGACTTGGTTCAAGCAAGGTGAAGGAGGCCAGAATTCTGAATTATGAACCAGAAATTTATACCGACGGTCAGGTCTTCGCAATTGGCTTTTGAAGGAAACCATTCTCAGCATCTCCCCTAACAACTCTCGCCACCAAACACGGCGCGGCTTCGCCGCTCGCTATTGCGAAAAGGCTCGGCCTTTTCGGGCGCTGTTTTTTTTTCTTTCTCTCACTTCGATTTTCATTGGGCGAGGCTGAGGCTCGCCCAATCCTCAGAGAATCCAAAAAACAAAACGAGACGGTAAGCCGGAGGCTTACCGCAAAAATCAGTGGCAGAGCCCCGGCGAGAAATTCAGAGTTCTTGTTTTCAGCACAGTTGTTGGCGCCTGACCCGGACAATTCCGAAGCAATTCCGATTGCCCGCCGGAGGCTGGTGGGGTAATCTGTCGGAAACTTGGGAGTCCGGAATGGGGAATCTGGCCAATACCGGTTGATTGCACGAACACCGGGGCCATGGATTCGGGAGAGCCAAAATGCACATCTTTAAAAAGTCCACTGTGATTTCTCTTATATTTGGGATCTGCTTGCTCGGCGGTGTCATGCCGTTACACGCCGACCGGCGCAGTGACTGCGAAAAACGCATTCACAAAGCCGAGCAAAACCTCAACAAAGAGATTCGAAAGCACGGAGAGCACAGCCGTCAGGCGGAGAAGCGCCGGCATGATCTTCAAAAGGTCCGCGAGCAGTGCCGCGGTTTTGATCACGGCCGTGATCACGACCGTGACCATCGCTAGGTTGGACGGGTGGCGCACACCCCGATCCGTCCGGGTGTGCGATGATGCGATCGCAATTTCATTCGACTGAGAAAACTCTCTTCCGTCGTGCAGTCGCATACAGGCTCCGCCGCAGGCGGACATGTGTGCGCCACCGGGCCACGATGGTTGGGGGCAACCAGGAACATGAAAGTCCCAGGGGATGCAATCACCCCGGCCCGCTAGGGGCGACGGAATCCCCGAACCTGAAAGGCCCGCATCCCTGGATCCGGTTCTCACCGCCGGATTCTTCGCCCGCCGTGGCGGGGAGCGGTGAACGGCTTCACCAAAATGCGACCCATTTCATGCTACTGCGTATCACTGGTGGCATGAGAAACCCTTCCTCCATTGGACCTGCCCCCATGGCTCGGGCGAGCGCCACTCAATCACAACGCCTCCACCCAGGACGGATCTTTCGCCGACCCCCAAAACGCCCGGCGCTACCAATTCGCTTCGCTCCCACCTTGAAGATCACCGCCGCTTCAACTCCTCCGTCCAATTCACCGTTACGGAGATCGGCAGTTCATTTCGACTCCAGTTTGGTTCCGGCTCCCAGCGTCATTTCACGCCCTCAACAACGACGAGACTGGATAAGTTGCGGTCATAGGAATAGGCATACGACTTTTCGTCCTTGGCGAGAGCGACCTCCATGATCCGGAACACCCCCGTGCGGTCAACAGGGGCCAGTTCACGCACGAAAGTGCGGCGGCCGGTCAAAAGATCCACGCGTTCGATCCGGGCAGGGACTTGCGAATCGCCGAAAACAAAAACCGCAAGGCCGTCTGCGCTCCAGCGAATGATAACGTCATCCGAACCAAGCCCTGGAACGGTTCGCGCAGGGCCCCCCGTTAACGCGTCAATGAAAAATTGGCCGGCCGCGTCTTGAACAAGTATCTCTTTTCCATCGGGCGACACGAAACCGCCCGAAGTGCCTTCCGGAGTGACGGGTTTCGGAGTGCCGCCCGCAATGTCCTGCACATAGCAACGCCCGGCGTGTCCGGCCTCGTTGCCGCAGGCGAGGACGCGCTTATCGTCCGGAAAGAATTTTGCCGAAGTGTAATTCTCAATATGGCCTCGTTCAAGCACGCGCTTTTCGCCCGCCCCGGTGGGATAAAGCACAAGCTGCGCGGGGGGGCCAGGAACGAGGGCAAGCGCCCAAGCGCCATCGGGAGAAAGCGCTTGAGCGATTCCATCTCCCAGGCGCACGGCAGGAGACCCATCGGTTTTGCGAAGCAGGAGAGCGTAGTTCGAACCGGCAGCAGTTTCGTCGTCATCGGTGAAAAGAAGTTCCTGGCCGTCGGGAGAGAGATAGGAGCTGTTCGATTGGTCGAGCCAGGTGAGGTCGCGTTCGGTCTTCGCCCCAGGAGCGAGAGCCAGGAGCCGGTATTGGTCGGTGTTCTGATTGACCAACAAGCGGCCCCTGCCGTTTGCGTCGAACACCCAAAGGTCCTGACCACTACTGAGCACGCCGCGCACTTTGCCGGCGGTAGTCACGGCGTGAATCACATAGTTCGATTCATCCCTGCCCCAGGCCGAGAAGTAAATGGCGCTTCCATCCGCCGACCAAGCCAATCCTTCTTCCCCCCCATAGCCACCCGCCAATTCGCGCTGGCGCCCTTGCAGGTCCACAACGTCAACCGAACCTCGGTCGTCGTAGCGGATGGGATGCTCGAAGAAAGCGATGAGGTCGCCGCGAGGGGAAAAGCGAAGATCGCTCACGTAACCGGCGGTCTCATAGAGCACCTTGCCTATGGGGTATTCCAGGCGGCTCTTGCCGTCCACTTCGCGGATGATCGCGAGCCCCGCCCCGTCGGGCGTCCAGTCGGCATCTTGAACGTTTTGCAGAATCTCTCTTGGAGCGCCGCCGCCCAGTTCCATTCGCGCGAGCGTGCCCGAGAAAAGAACGTGGTTGAGATAACTGGCGCCAGTCAAGACGGCGAGTTCACCCTTAGAGGAAACCGAAAGCAATTCCGTGCCGGGAATTCCAATGGGCTGCGGCGCAGGATAGTCCGGCCGGTGAACAAACAGTTGCGGGACATTCCCCTCCGGCGCGTCGCTGAAGACGACGGTTTCTCCATCAGGCGCGAATCGCGCGTTAAAAACCACCTCCGGGCGAAAAGTGATGTGCAGAAATTTTGGGACCCCCAAACTATCTGGACCTTTGCTCCATCGGCCGGCAAAATATGCTCCCGCAGCAACGACCATCACGACCGCTGCCAAAGGCGCAAACACGACGAGCCATCTGCGCCGGCGTGATTTTGCCGCGGCGAGAGCAGCCACATTGGTGGTCGAAGTGCCAGAAAGAGTTTCCAGATCGAACGCCAGGTCCCGCGCCGATTGAAACCGCTCCGCCGGATTCTTCTCCAAGCAATGCCGCACAATTCGTTCCACCGCCGGAGGGATTTTCTTTCCTTCCCCGCCCAACTCCGGCGGCTCTTCCTTCAAAATCGCCGCCATCGTCTCCGCCGACGAGTCCTTCTGAAACGCTCGCTGCCCCGACAGCATTTCGTACAGAATCGTCCCCAACGCAAAAATATCCGAGCGCGCATCTGCCGCTTTGCCGCGCACCTGCTCCGGCGACATATATCCCGCCGTTCCCAGGACCATCCCCGGATCGGTCGCTCCGGCCTCGCGCGTCGCCGCCTGCGTCTCGCTCTCGCCCGATTCTTCCCGCGCCGCCAGCTTCGCCAATCCAAAATCCAGAATCTTTACC
>CAZIDA010000389.1:0-3804 GCA_964537865.1 uncultured Acidobacteriota bacterium | reverse complement strand
CTTCAAATAGCGATGCTGCGAAGGCCGGCGCAAATCCAAGTCGATGAGCAGCGTCGGATCGCCGGCGTCCGCCAGCGCTTCGGCGGTATGCAGAGCGATGGTGGATTTGCCCTCTTGCGGCAGCGCGCTGGTGACGAGAATGGCTTGCGACTTCCGATCGCGACGCGCAAACAGCATGGCGGTCCGCAAAGTGTTGAACGATTCCCGCACCATGCCCGACTCAAAATCCCGAGCGCGCGGGATGACGGCCAACTGCGGCACTTCCAGATAGGCCTCCACATCCTCATGCGATTTGATGGTGTTGTCGATGAAATCGCGCAGAAACGTCAACGCCACGCCCAAAATCAATCCGCCCACAAAACCGAGGAAAAGATTCTTCGGACTCTGCCGATTGATCGGGGCCATGGGAACCTGCGCCTTCTGCACGATGGTGATGTTGTTGCCTCGCAGCCCCTTCAGCAAATCGATCTGGCTATAACTCTGCTGCAGCCGCTCCACGGCGCTGCGCTGCGATTCCTTTTGCGATTCCACGGCTTCCAATTTGTCGCGCCGGCTGGCCGCCATATTGGCATCGCCTCGCGCTTGAGCGTACTCTTGCTTGGCTTCGCTCTCAACCTGCATGGCGTTGCTCAATTCGGTGTCAATCTTCTTGAGCTCGTTGCGCAGCTCATCGTTGATTCGCTGCCGGATTTGCGCGACCTCATGCTCCTTCTGCTGCACCAGCGGAAACTTCGGACCGTATTGCTTGGTCAATCCCAGCAGATCGGTTTCCAGCTTGATTTTGCTGGTCACGAGCGCCGAGACGATGGGACTCATCATGGACGTGGGAATCGACTCTCCCCCGTCGTTGAGCTGGATGGACCGCTCGTACGTGGATTTCTTGATCTCCACGTTTTGCCGGTCGGAAACGGCCTTATCGACGTCCTTCATGGCCGACATGACCTTGTCGTCGTCGATGGAGCGCTTGCCGTCGCTCGAAAGAATGAGTCCCTCTTGCAGCGCCACCGCCGAGGCTTTTTCCCCGGTCTCTTGAAGCTTTTTGCTCTGGTCGCTGATCTGCGTCGACAAACTCTGGGTGAGGCGATTCACTTCCGCCGTGAGGTTCGCTTCATTCTGTTTGACGTACACTTCCATCAAGGTGTTCACCCACAGCGCTGCTTCTTCCGGATGGGCCCCCTTGCACCCCAAACTCACCAGCGTGGTATCCGGTTCCGGCTGCGTGTCGATACACGCGGCGATGCGTCCGGCCAAAACTTCGGGAGGCACAAACTTGTACATCGCGGGTTTCTCCGCGATCAGTCTTTTGGCCACCGCCTCGGACAAGGACTCGCCCTTGATGATCTTGTACTGCGTGTTGAGGTAGGTTTGGAACGTCAACATGCCGGAGTAATCTGCGCTCTGCGACGACAGGGCCTGCGGCATGACGTTGGAAGGCTGCTCGATGTTGAGCTCTCCTGCAGCGCGATAGATGGGCGGCTGCAGCAAGCCGTAAATCAACACGATCCCCACGATCACCACGACACACGTCAGGATGATCCACTTGCCGGAACTCAACAGCCGCAGATACTCGAAAATATCAATCTGCGGCATATCCGCTCTGGAGGATGAATTGACGGGCTTGTTCACGTTCGTTTTTCTCCCACTCCCCGGGATCGGTCCCGGTCTTGCTTTAAATTACAAAATCGTTCGGCGCCCGCCGCCGGTCCTTCAAAAGAAGCGCTTCGGCACAATAATGATGTCGCCGCCTTGGATCGGAACGTCCGGTGCTTTGCCGCGTTCGATCCTTCCCACGTCCACCTTGCGGTCGCCGCCGTCGGCGCTCTTGGCGCTCTTGATCAACACCTTCGTGTTGGCGAACTTCGTGAAGCCGCCGGCCACCGCAATCGCCTTTAGAACGGTCATGCCTCGCTCCAAATCATACGGCCCCGGCTTGGCCACTTCTCCTTGCACGTAGAACCTCGAGCCCTCTGCCCGCGTGACGTTGATGATATCTCCATCCTTTACCGGGATGTTCAGCTTATCAAAATTCTTCGAGAAGATATCATCCAACTTCACGGTGATGATCTGGTTGTCGCCACCTTCAAAGCGGGCGAGGGTGGCCTGTCCACCGATCGTCTTGGTCAGTCCCGCTTCCGAAAGCACCTCCAACAGGGTGGTCGGCCCCTTGAGTGGAACTCGACCGGGCCGCGCAATCTCTCCCAACACCGTCACGCCTTGGCTGTTGTATTCCTTCACGCCGACGCTCAGTTGCGGATCGACAATGTATCCGTCACTGAGCTTCTTCACCAGCAACGCATGAATCTCGGCCGTGGTTTTTCCAAGCACCAAAACGTCGCCAATGTACGGGAACCGAATCGTTCCCGACGAACTCACGGTATACGTCGTGGGCTGATCGAGTTGGTTCTGGCCGAAAATCCGAATCTCCAAAACATCTTTCTCACCCACTCGATATTCGTCTTTCGTGGTCTCCGGCGCCGGAGCCGATTGGGCGCTGGCCGCAGGAGCAGTCGCCGCTGGAGGCGCCCCGCTCGGCTTGGTCGGCGCCGGCTTTTTGGTCGGCGTTTGAGCCACTGTGGCGATCGAGCCAAACACGGCTACACTTAAAAGAACGACCAGAACAAACTTCCACGAACCCGACACCATCTTCAAACGAAATCCCTGTCCTACCATTCCTTCACTCCGAAACTCCCGGGGCAACGACCGTACCCCGATCCTCCCCATCTCTACTTATCGTCGAATCTCGTCATCGCCTTTAACGTCCTTCAGACCCTCAATTCTTAATCGTCATCCCCGCCTCAAGGCTGCTGGTTTACGGGAACCACGACCGGCGTATAAACTTGCGATCCTTCCCCGCTGGAGGTGCGTCCGAAATTCAAGCTCACCCGGAAGATGTGCGCGTAATAGGAGAAGGGGTCTCCCAGGTTGGAGACTCGATCGATGAAGTTGTAGCCAAAATCCAGAACCATTTTGCTGTTCAGAACAACTCCCACATCGGCGCCGAGCGTGTAATAATTATCCAACCGCCGCGGGCCCACCGTCGTCAGCGTTGTACCGTCGGGCAGCACGGTGGTCAGCAACGAAAGCTCCGGATACTGATTCCTTTCGTAGCCGCCATTAAAGGTCAGTTGAATGCGTTCGCCCAAGCGGCGCAACTGGGCGTCCACGCCGTTGGTGACAAAGAAGCTGTTGGCGAAGATTCCGGTCCCAAAAGCCGACTGCGCGGAGGTGCGGTTTCCGGCGATGTCAAAGGTGAAGCGATCGCTCAATTGCTTGCTCAGCGAGGCGCGCGCCGTCCAGCTCCGGAAATTCGAGCCGGTGACGTTCTGGTAATTCGTGGTGCGATAGCCCAGCGTGAAGTTTCCGGAAGTGCGGTCCGTGAACTGCTTGTTGATTCCAAACTCATAATCTTGGGAATTGCCGCCGCGTCCGGCCGCATTGGTGCCGCTGGTTAAATTCTTCGTGTACGCGTATCGAAGATAGAAGTTCGCCGTGGCCCACTGTTGCCGCAACCATCCCAGGCTGTAAGTGTACGTGTCGAAATTGAAGTACGTGGGATTGAAGCTCTGGTCGAAGGCCACTCGATTGAAGTCCACATCGCCGATCAGCTCATCCTTCTCGCTGAGGTCAAATCCGATTTCCGCGCCAATGTCATTGCGCCAGTACGGCTGGTTGGCAAAATTCAGTTCATGCGCCGGATCGAACTCATTGGTCTCGATGATGCCGCGAGCCAAGTGATCGCGCAACGCCAAGCGCAGCCGATCGCTGACCTCGACCCGCGAATCGAAATTCAAGAAATGCGACATG
>CAZIDA010000388.1:0-3824 GCA_964537865.1 uncultured Acidobacteriota bacterium | reverse complement strand
GTTCTTGATTGATGGGGACGTCGGGGCGCGCTTTGCTTTGCTCGCTGCGATAGATGTTGTATCCCGCGATGGAGAGTTGCGTAGCCGGCGCTTTCCAGGAAAGATCGATGGCCGTTTCTTCTCCTCGAACATCGATGTGCGCCACCGCCGGCGGGACCGGCAGCCACTGTCGGATTACGATGTTTGAAAATCCGGCGTCCTGGTTTTTTTTGTTGATGACCTTCACGGCGTAAAAAAATCGCTTGCCGGGGAGTGTGGCCGGATCGATGCCCGTGAATTTATCGATGGCGACGATCTTTCCATGCTCCGTGGAGGCGGCAAAATTCGCGGCGTCGATCGTCAGGATTTTTGTTCCGTGAAAAGCTTTCGCCAGTTCCGCCGGCGCAGGCAGCGGCGCCGACACCGGTTGCGTTTCGCGATACACTTCCACGCGGGCGATAGTGGTGGCATTCGTGCCGTTGGTGTTCAGCGCCGGCAGTGTCCACGTCAATCGCACGGCCTCGCCGATTTGCCGGCTGCTCAAATCGCTCGCCGCTTGAGGAATCAGAATTTCCGGGGGAAGCGGAGGGCCGACTTTGCCGCATTGCGCCGTCATCAAGCTGAGAAATGCGAGAAGCGCGACGTTTGCCGCCGCAGCCCAAGAGCGTCGAAAACGGAATGGCTCGAAAGGAGAGTGAGAGTGCGGACTGTGGTGTGGCATTTCCAACTTGAGCCTCAACAGGTGGAAGACTACAAGATGTATCGGCTCAGGTCATCGTTCTTGACGATGTGAGCCAACTGGTTTCGAACGTATTCCTCGTCGATCTTGATTTCTTTCTCTTTCAAATCCGGACCTTCAAAGGAAATCTCATCGAGCAGCCGTTCCATGATGGTGTGGAGCCGCCGCGCGCCGATGTTTTCGGTGCGCTCGTTGACCAGCGCCGAAAAGGCGGCGATCTCTTTTACCGCTCCCGGTGAAAAGCTCAGCTTGACGCCCTCGGTTTCGAGCAGCGCCGTGTACTGTTTGATCAGCGCGTTCTTCGGCTCCTGCAAGATGCGCACAAAATCTTCCTGCGTCAACGATTCCAATTCCACGCGAATGGGGAAGCGGCCTTGCAGCTCCGGAATCAGGTCGGACGGCTTGGAAACGTGAAAGGCGCCGGCGGCGACGAAGAGAATGTGATCGGTGCGCACCATGCCGTAGCGCGTGTTGACGGTGGTGCCTTCGACGATGGGCAGAATGTCGCGCTGCACGCCTTCGCGCGAAACATCCGGGCCGTGGCCGCTCTCGCGTCCGGCGATCTTGTCGATCTCGTCCAAGAAGATGATGCCGCCTTGCTCCACGCGTTCCACCGCCATGCGGGTGACCTGGTCCATGTCCAGGAGCTTCTGCTCTTCTTCCTGCACCAGGTAGTCCCAGGCCTCGGCCACCTTCATTTTACGCTTCTTGGTTTTTTGACCGAAGAGGTTGGGCAACATGTCTTTCATGTTGATGTCCATCTCTTCGATGCCTTGGTTGGTGATGACCTCGAAGGCCGGGAACGATCGCTCGCGCACATCCACTTCCACGCTGCGTTCGTCCAGCTTGCCGTCGCGCAGTTGTTCCCGCAGCCGCTCGCGCGTCGATAGGTAATGCTCCTTGGCGCGATTGAAATCTTCCAACTGCACCGGATCGTTTTTGGGAGGCACGGGCAAGGGCGGCAGGAGAAGATCGAGAATGCGCTCTTCGGCGTTTTGCTCCGCTTTGTCGGCGACTTCGTCGAGCTTTTCTTCGCGCACCATCTCGATGCCGATTTCGACGAGATCGCGGATCATGGAATCGACATCGCGGCCCACGTAGCCGACCTCCGTGAATTTAGAAGCTTCGACTTTCAAGAAAGGCGAATTCGAAAGACGGGCCAGACGGCGCGCGATTTCCGTTTTGCCGACGCCGGTGGGGCCGATCATGATGATGTTTTTGGGCATCACCTCTTCCGCCATCTCCGCGGAAAGGCGCTGCCGGCGAATGCGGTTTCGCAAGGCGATGGCGACGGATCGCTTGGCCTTGTTCTGGCCGATCACATACTTGTCGAGCTCGCCCACGATTTCGCGAGGAGAAAGTTCATCCAGCGCGGGAAGCGGCGGCTCTTGGTCTTCAGAAACTTGACCGGGCAAATAAATTGTCATGATAGAAACTCTTGTTCAACCGCGCGAAAGAAAGGGTGAAAATTCTAATGTTGCTTCGGCGACATCGCTCACCGGCGCATCCACTCCTCAGAGCGGACTCGATTCTGTGATGTTCCTTTCGACTGCGGTCAGACCCCTCTCACTAGATTTCTTCCACCGCGATGGCGCTGTTGGTGTAGATGCAGATGGCAGCGGCAATCGACATTGCTTCCTGAACGATTTCTCGCGCGGGCAGCGCGGTGTGTTTCAGCAAGGCGCGCGCGGCGGCCAAGGCGAGCGGCCCGCCCGAACCGATAGCCGCAATGCCGTCGTCCGGCTCAATGACGTCGCCGGTTCCGCTCAACACAAACGTCATCTTTTCGTCGGCGACGAGGAGCAGCGCTTCGAGATGGCGGATCGATTTGTCGGTACGCCAATCTTTAGCCAACTCCACGGCGGCGCGGCTGAGATTGCCGTTAAACTGCTCCAACTTGTTTTCAAATCGGGTGAACAGAGCGAAGGCGTCCGCGGTGGAACCGGCAAAGCCGGCAATGACTTTGTCGTTGTAAAGGCGGCGAATCTTCTTCGCGCCATGTTTGATGACCGTCTCGCCGAGCGTCACCTGTCCATCCCCCGCCAAAGCGACGCGACCGTCGCGCCGGACACAAACAATGGTCGTGGATCGAATCTGGGGAGCGTTTCGGGGAGAGGATTTCTTGCGAGAATCGTATGTCAAAGAGTCACCTTACACAGCCCGTTGGCGTTATAATAGCGGGTTTGTATATTACAGAATCGCCGCATCGTATTCAACGGCTTTTTTGGTGACGGGTCAATTTGAGAAGTGGCACAGCGGTTAAGAGCAAGCGCGTACGGAATGAGCCTTCCTCCCTCAGCGGACCCACCATCCTTTTTTCAAAAGGGCTGAAACTTTTGCGGGCGATTCACCGTAACTAACTGAAGAAGTAAGGCACTCAAAGGTTGGTCCACAGCGCTCAGCTCTTCGGAAGACGGGAAACGCAGGGCGGCCTGGGGCCGCAGCCGAATGGAGCTCAGGGTTACTTAATGGCGACCTGAAAACTTCGTCAGAAGAACAAGATTCTCGGGGCTTGCGAAACAGGGGGAAAGTTCATGAAGGCATGGAAGAAAGTTTTGATCGGGTCCGGCGCTGCCGTCCTGATCACGGTCATTATTATAGCGAGCATCAAGGCGACGGACCGAGGGGCGATTCCCGTCCAGATGGGCAAGGTGGTCCGGGAAGATTTGACCTCCATCGTCACGGCGTCGGGGCAGATTAAGCCGAAATACTACGTGAATGTGAGCCCGTTCCTGATCGGAAGAATCGACAAGCTGTACGTGAAGGAAGGCGATAACGTGAAGGAAGGGCAGTTGCTGGCGCAGATGGAGTCGAAGCAGCAAACCTCCACCATGGATGCCATGCAAGCGGCCTTGGCGGGCGCCATCGCCGATTCCAAGAGCGCCGATGCGAACGTGCAGGCGGCCGCGGCCAATGTTAAGACGGCTCAGGCCAATGTGGTGAAGTCGCAAGCCGACCTGGATCGCGCCACGGAAGATTACAAACGGAACCAAGGATTGCTGCGCGACGGTCTTGTCTCGCAACAGCAATTCGACATTGCCAAATCCACTTATGAAATGTCGCGCGCGGCGCTGGAACAAGCCAAGGCGCAAGTCAACGCCAGCCG
>CAZIDA010000387.1:0-3827 GCA_964537865.1 uncultured Acidobacteriota bacterium | reverse complement strand
AACTTCGCGGTGATGGTGGGTCGGAGGCAAAGCGGTCCGCCGCGGCGGACCGCACTCCAAAACTTTCGTATGAACAGAAGAGCCATGAGATGGAAGAGCAAGCGGGGCATC
The DNA here is from genome assembly GCA_964537865.1 of uncultured Acidobacteriota bacterium. Classification (GTDB taxonomy): domain Bacteria; phylum Acidobacteriota; class Terriglobia; order JAIQFV01; family JAIQFV01; genus CAZIDA01. Next base: position 3,716 of record CAZIDA010000387.1, on the reverse strand, counting down.
ATCCTGATGGTGGTGTTGTGGGTGGTGGTGGCCCTGAGCGTCATGGCGTTCGGATTCGCGTCGGACGTGCAATTGGGTGTGCGCTCCATTCGCAATACCAAAGAAGGCGCCACCGGATATTTTTTGGCGAAGGCGGCCATCAACAATTCCATCTTTGAAATGTTGCGCATCAATCATCCTGGGACCGACGCCAATCTTCAGGCGCGTTTCAAACAGCTTTGCATTGCCGGGCAGCCGCTTCAACTTTCGCTTGACCAAGGGACGGCGCAATGTTCCATCCGCAACGAAGCGGGGAAGTTCGATCTCAACGCCGGCTCTCCAACTCTTTTGAAAAATCTCTTGATGATTCACTTCGGATTGGACGAGAACGCGGCGGACGATTGGGTGGCGCGGTGGACTCAGCGGCGCCAGCAGACCGCCGACGCGCTCGGTATCTCGCAAGGCGATGCTTTCGAGTCGGTCGAAGACGCCTCCATGTTTTCAGGGAACCACGCCTCCCTTCTGTGGGGTGGATGGCAGCGCTCGCCCGAAGATTTCACGAAGGTGGAGTACCTGAGGGGGCTGATGGATTTGGCGACCGTTTATTCGGGCACATCGCGCATCAGCTTGAATTACGCCCCTCCGGAATTGTTGGCGGCATTGCCGGGCGTGACTTCCGACGAAGTTAATGCAATCGTCCGGGAGCGAGCGCGAATGCCGTTCAGCTCAGTGGACGATTGCCAGCAGCGCGCGCCGCTTCAATTCAACGACGATGCCAAGATGCTGGTTTCGACGGATGAATCGCCCATCTTTACTTTGACGGCCACCGGGCAAGCGACAAATTCATCGTATATTCGCAAGGTGCGGGCCATCATTCAATTCGGCGTCACCGACCCGATGGGATATCGAATTCTGTACTGGAAGGACGAGGAGTTTTAAATGGCGTTGGCGCTGAAAAAAATCGTGGCGATTGAAATCGACGAGACGCGGTTGCGCCTGGTATGCGCCAAGAAACTGCTTCGAGGTTTTGAAGTGTCGCACGCGATCACCTTGGAGGATTTCAATCAAAAAGATCCGCTGGCGCTGCGACCGGCGGTCGAAGATTTTTTCCAACGGTGTCAAGGAGATCGTCGAAGCGTCGTTGTAGCGCTGCCGCGATCGCGAACGGTGGTGCGGGCACTGCACTTTCCGACCACGGTCAAAGAAAACCTCGCCAACATTCTCGAGTATCAAGTGGAAAACTTCGAGCCGCTGGATCGAGCGGAGTTGGCGTACACCTACCAGATCGCCGGCAACGGAAAGCGACGCAAGAACGCGCCCAACGAAAAATTGGATGTGCTGTTGACTATGGCGCGACGGGCGGATGTGGAACAATGGCGTCACTATCTGGCCGCTTGGAACATCGTTCCGCGCGCCATGATTTGCTCCTCTTTCGGATTGGCCCGTCTGGTCGGAATCGACCCCGCCCGCGCGCCCCTGGAAGCCAGCATCGTTCTTCGAATCGAAGAAAGTGGCTTTGAGCTGCTTGCCGTCAAAGGCCGGACATTGCGGGAGACTCGCCGCGGCAATTTCACCCCGCCGGATGACGCCGACGCAGCTCCGTCGCGAGGCGCGCAGATTCTCTCGGAGCTGCAGCGGTTGATGTCTGAGCTTCGCTGGGACGAAAAGGACTTGAAGAATGTGTTGCTGTGTGGGACCGGGATGGAGGCATTGCTAGCGGAAATTCGCACCGCGAGCCCTCATCTCCCAGTGCATCCGCTGCGAGTTTCACCGGCCATTCGAACGCGGCTCAGCCTAGGCGAATCCAGCCTCCAAGCGACTGCCATCGGAAGCGCGCTGCTGGGTTTCACCAAAGAAGGGAACGCCGCGAATCTTCTTTCTCCGGAACATGCGGTTCGTCGACCCGCGTGGGTGTGGGCGCCAACCTATGCGCTTTGTGCCGTATCGTTGCTGCTGGTGGGCGCGGGTGGCGTTCGACCCTACGTCCAAGAGGCAAGATTTTTGAACAACCTCAACGCGGAGGTGGCTCGCTTGCAACCGCGCGTTCATCAAGTGGAACGCATCGAGAGCGCCGACACGGAGATTCAGAAGAAGGCCGCGGTGCTGGAAGCTCAGAAAAATCACGACGCCCTGACCCTGGAAGCGCTGCGCGAGTTGACGGAGATTCTTCCCGACACCACGTGGATCAACGATTTTTACGTGCATGGCGACGTGGTGGAAATCAGTGGAACTACGGACAGCGCCACGGCGTTGGTGCCCCTCATCGAACAATCGCCGGTGTTCAAAGAAGTGGCGCTGGCGTCGGGCATCACGCGCAACCAACAGGGAAAAGAACTGTTCCGGCTGCGCGCGAAGTTGGAGTTTTAATTTTTTTGGAGTGCGCCATTTTGGAGTGCGCCGGTCCGCCGCGGCGGAAAGCGGCGACGGCGCTTTGGATTGGCGAGGCCGTGAATGAACATCGCGATCATGGCAGGCCGGAGGAAAAGCGGCGTCGTCCGCCGCGGCGGACCGCTGCAGTCCAAAGTTTTGGAGTGCGCCGCCAGCGGCGGCGCTTTGGATTATGGGGAAATTGAATAAACATCGCGATTGTGGTGGGACGGAGGAAAAGCGGTAGCGGCGCTACCGCGGTCCAAAATGAAACTGACCAAACCTCAATTTAGATTCTATTCAAAACTCACCGCTCGGGAGCGCGTGATCGTCAGCGGCGGCGCCGTGGCGGCGGTGATTTTTGTGCTGATTTATTTTGTTCTGTTTCCCGCTTACGACCAAGTGAAGGTTTATCCGGATCAGATTGCGCAGCAGGTGAAGCTGCTCAAGCGGTATCGCGAGGTTCTGGCGCAGGAGACTCTTCGTCAGCAATCGTTGGACGCCACGCAGAAACACTTGGCGGAATTGGAGAGCCATCTTCTGACGGCTCGAGGCGCCGCGGCCGCGCAAGCGCAGCTTCAAAGCATGGTGACTGAATTGGCTACTCAATCCCAGCTCCAAGTGAACCGCACGGATTTTTTGCCCAAGAAAGAGCTGAGCGCGGATTACGAAAGAATCTCCGTGCAGTTGAGCGCCGTCGGGGCCATCAACCAGATCACTGCGTTCTTGATGGCGGCCAAGACGCTTCCCAATTATGTGCTGACCGATGAGTTGCACATTTGGAACTACAACGCCCAGAGCGAAAGCTTCAAGAAGACGAAACAATTGACCGCTTCGATTGTTATTTCCGGGATCATTCGCCATGAATAATACAAGATCATGAAGGCATTGAAAAAAATACTCGACCTGAAATGGATTCTCCTTTTGGACGCCGTGCTGCTGGCCGCATGCGTGTGGATGGGAATTCATTTGCGCCGCGGTTGGATCGCCACCGCGGAGTCGGACCAGTTGTCGCGCATCGTGGCCCCGACGACGGCGCTCCAAAACCTTCTGAGCAAACAAAAGTCGCCGGCGGATCTCCAAAAGAATTACCTGGTGATCGACTCCAAAAATCTCTTCAGCCCCGACCGCAACGACCAAGTGGTGAAAGAAGACGTCGAAAAGCAGCGTCCACCCAAGCCGATTCTTTACGGTGTTCTCAATCTGAAGGAAGCCAAGCTGGCGATGATGGCTTCACCGGATGGTCGGGACGTCAAATCGATGAAGGAAGGCGATTCCATCGGAGAATATGTGCTGACGAAAATCATGACCGACAGAGTGGAATTGAAATGGAACGGACAAATGGTCACCGCGACGACGGAAGAACAGCC
>CAZIDA010000386.1:0-3839 GCA_964537865.1 uncultured Acidobacteriota bacterium | reverse complement strand
CCGGCATGAGAATACGCGCCGTCGGAATCATGCGAACAAGCTCCAGCGGATCGGTCGCGGCCTCATGCGCCAACGGCGTGCCTTCCACGCGCACCAGAAGATTGATGGGGACGCTCTCCGGGTGCGGCCGTTCGTTCGCCAGATGTTGGAGGAATCGAAAGCGGTCGTCCTCGGTCTCTCCCATCCCGATGATGCCGCCGCAGCAAACCGTGATTCCGGCGCGTCGCACATGCGCCAATGTCTCGATCCGATCTTGATACGTGCGCGTGGAAATGATCTTTCCATAAAAATCCGGGGAACTGTCGAGGTTGTGATTGTAAGCCGTCAGCCCGGCCGCCGCGAGCGCCTCAGCCTGCGCCTCGGTGAGCATGCCCAAAGTGCAACACGCTTCCATCCCGAGGGCGCGCACTCCGCGCACCATTTCGAGCACGCGATCAAACTCGTCGCCGTCCGGCGCGTTGCGCCAGGCCGCGCCCATACAAAATCGGGTGGCGCCCTGATCGCGCGCGCGATGCGCCGCCGACAAGGTCTCATCCACGCTGAGCAGCGGCGTGCGCTCGACTCCGGCGTCGTAATGCGCCGACTGTGGGCAATAGCCGCAATCTTCCGGACATCCGCCCGTCTTGATGCTCAGCAGCGAGCAGCCTTGAATTTGATCCGGGGAGTGAAAGCGCCGGTGAACGGTTTGCGCCCGGAAAATTAGTTCCGGGAGAGGCAGTCGATAGAGCGATTCGATCTCGTCCAGCGTCCAGTCATACCGCACTGCGTCGGCAGAAAAAGAAGCCGAGGTCATGAGCGATTCTCTCCTTCTTATTCGAGCCGCTACTGTAACAGAGAATCGCGGACCCCGGCAAGCCGGACGGCGAAGAGGAATGGATGCGTCGTCGCCAAAAATTTAAAAGCCCGCCGTCGGATAGCGGGCTTGGGCTCTTTCGTCGTTGGAGGGTGTTGGTCGCTTTGAGGTCACGATCGACCTTTAGTCTCTCTTGATTGACTCCACGATATCCCCGGACTTTTAAGGGATGATTACAGTTTCGTTGAAAATTGTTTAAAGACGAGATGCGTCTGGGAATGAAGCTCGACCGCCCTTGCGGGGCCGAAAAACTGAGGAGAAGGATGGATGGTCTTAATCCTGGGGTGTGGGCTTCGAAAAGCAGAAGCCCACACCTCAGGCTACCCCCGCCAAACGGCTGGCGGACCGCTCCGCGACGGCATCAACGACACCCGTGAGTGAATTGAACCATTGCCGGCTTCCCCCCACCCCTTGACCCGCCTGGCGATCTAGTCCAAGATGAAACCATTGATTGTGGCCGCACGTAGAACAGCCAGCGCATGGGGAAATCTGGCAGCCACTCCGTTCTCGATGGTGATTCCATCACCGCGGATTTTCGCGCGAAGAATTTTATGAACGATTATCATTCGGCCCATTCAGAAAGGAGGCCCGCATGACTCCCGCGGACGCCATGCTCCGAGATCAATTGATCGATCGTCGCCGTCGCTTGGAGACGGCGCAAGCCAACGGCTATCAAGCTTCCAACGTGCAAGATCTTTTGCAGAACATCGACCGCGCCTTAACCGAAATGGAGCAAGGATCGTATGGGTTGTGCCGGGTGTGCCACGAGTCCATTGAGACCGAGCGGCTGCTGGCCAATCCTCTGGCGCAAGTGTGCCTCTCTCACCTGACCACCGGGGAACAGCGCGATTTGGAAGCCGACCTGCAATTGGCGGCGCAAATTCAGCGCGAATTGCTTCCCAAGAGCGATCTCCGGCACGCCGGCTGGCGCACGGCGCATCATTATCAACCTGCGGGACTCGTGAGCGGCGACTATTGTGATTTCCTGACCACGGCCAGCGATCATCTATGTTTCATGCTCGGCGACGTTTCCGGAAAAGGTGTGGCGGCGTCGATGCTCATGGGCCAGCTTCACGCCATGCTGCGGACGCTCTTCTCGTTGGGGCTTCCGCTGACCCAAGTGGTGGAGCGAGCCAGTCGGAGTTTTTGCGAGAGCACCCTGCCCACGCACTTTGCCACCTTGATCTGCGGCCGCGCCCATCAGTCCGGCGCCGTGGAATTCTGCAACGCCGGACATCTTCCACCGCTGCTGGTTCGACAAAACACGGTGACCCCGCTTGAATCCGCCGGATTGCCCATCGGACTTTTTTGCAGCGAGCAGTTCACGCAGCAAACCATTCAACTCGCGCCCGGCGACAGCCTGGTGCTTTTCACGGACGGGTTGACCGAGGCCGAAGATGAAGACGGTTGCGACTTCGGCAAGGACCGGGTCATCCGGTTGGTGGAAAAGAACCGAACCTCCGATCCGGATGAAATGGTTCGCGCCCTCCTCAAAGATTTGACAAGTTTCAGACGGACTACGCCACAGGGAGACGACTTGACGTTGATGGTGATTCAAAGGACGGAGTAGAAGAAGCGAAAGGTCGTTCGAGGTTGCCATTCATCGCCAGATTTCCGGCTGACTCATGGCCATCGATGAATTTCCTCAGCGGAGCCATCCGGCCACACCGGCCGCCGCTCCGAGAGCCAGCACAAAGGCAGGGTGCCATTTCCATTTGACCAGCAAAGCAAGCGACAAGACGCTAAGAACATAGGCGCGCCACGAGCCCAGAGCGCCGCGACCCAGAAGAAAAGCGGCGCTCAGTATCAGCCCGATGACCGCCGGACTCACGCCGGCCATGAAGTCCTGAACTCGGCTCCCTTGGTGGAACCGCCCATATCCGTAAGAGAGCCCCAGCATGAGGGCTGCCGCTGGGGCAAATAATGCCAAGGTGGCAACAACGGCGCCCGTCACCCCCTGCAGATGATATCCAACAAACGTCGCCAGTACCGCAATGGGACCCGGAGTGAGATTGCTGATGGCGACACCGTCCAGAAACTGCCGCGGGGTGAGCCATCCGAGATCGACCACCAGTTTTTGGTGGAGTATGGGTATCAATACGAAACCGCCGCCGAAAAAGACAAATCCCACCGACATGAAAACGAGACCCAAATGCGCCAACGAAACGCCGGCCGCATTCGTTGTAGCTGCGATGAAAGGCAGCAGAGAGCCTTGCGGCCATGCCTTGGTCGGCTTTTGCTTGGTTTCTCTGCCGACCGGAGGGCTGGGAAGGTGAGGTTCCATTCTCAGCCTGTCCTTTCGCAAAAACAGCCCAACCACGCCGGCCGACAGCAGCGCGTAAATTGGATTCACTTTGCAAATCCCCGCCACAAAACCCGCAACTGCTAAAATGACACTGTAAACCGACTTGATGGCTCGGCCGCCCATAAACCAGGCCGCGCTCAGTATGAGAGCGATGACCACCGGCCCGATGCCCTCAAAAAATCCTTGAAGCGCCGGGATGGTGTGGTAAGCAAAGTAAAGCCAGGAAAGTCCGATCACTAGAATGACCGACGGCAACAGGAATGCTCCAGCGCACAGAATGGCGCCCATCCAACCGTAAAGTTGAAAGCCGACAAAAATAGCCGTATTCACCGCAAAAGGCCCAAGAACCTGCCCCAGAGCCACGCCGTCCAGGAACTTCCGGTTATCGATAACCGCGCGCTCTCGAACGAATTCACGCTCCATCAGCGCGATGACCGCCATCCCTCCGCCAAAGCCGATCGCGCCGATCTTGAGAAAACTCGTCAAGAGGGCAGGAAGGCTAATGGGTTTGAAAGGGACATCCGAATTTTTCTCTTTTTCATCTACCCTAAGACTGTGGAATTTCAAGCGGGCCTCCTATGGGCACCCTGCTTAGCAAGTTTCGAAAATCTTGCTATTCTGACAAGATTTTCAGGTCGCAACCATGTAACCATGAGCACTATTTGGCTGCGGCCCCAGGCC
>CAZIDA010000385.1:0-3847 GCA_964537865.1 uncultured Acidobacteriota bacterium | reverse complement strand
CTGAAAGGGTTGTGTCAAACAACCACGCCTATTTTCGGAGCAGTCGCCCATGGTCGCCACGGCGACCACTCAAGAGCATGAAAATGATGGGGAGCCGGCCCCGATGCATCGGGGCCAGACGTCCGGGATTCGCCAATCCCCCAAAAGTCCGGGGGACGCAAGCGAGACCGGGCGAATCCCGGCTACCCAAACATCTCAAGATGCCTATTTTCGGAACAGACCGCGAAGAGACGTTGCTTTCTCCCGAGCCCTCATCACACTCCGAACTCCCAACGTCAAACACAAAGCGCTTCGAATTTCAAATTGAAACTCGAAGCGCTTTTTGAATTTGGAATTCTGCAGACGGACTCGACGCAGCCGGTTATTTTGTTGCTTCGACAAATTCCCGGTCTAATGGAATTTGCAGCTCCGGCTTCTTGAGCGCCGTCAGAAGATTCATCCTATCGATCTTATCCTGCAATCGCATGATCCCGTACAGCAAGGCCTCCGGGCGCGGCGGACATCCGGGGATGTAGACATCCACCGGAACAATCCGATCCACGCCTTGGAGCACCGAGTAGGTGGGAAACGGGCCGCCGCAACTGGCGCACGCGCCCATGGCGATGCACCACTTCGGATCCGGCATTTGATCCCACACGCGCCGCAGCACCGGCGCCATCTTCAAGGCCACCGTGCCGGCCACAATCATCAGATCGGACTGTCGCGGCGACGGCCGAAACACCTCGGCGCCGAATCGCGCGATGTCGAATCGCCCCGCGCCCGCCGCCATCATCTCGATGGCGCAGCACGCCAGCCCAAACGTCATCGGCCAGAGGGACGATTTGCGCGCCCAATCCACGACTTGGTCCACCGACGTCACCAGGAAATTTCGCTCCGCCGGATTTTGCATGAAGTTGGAAGAAACCATGATTTCAAAAACCTCAGTTGATATGCTCAAACTCGCAACCAAGCTTTGAATCTCTTGATCGCGCCATCAGACTCGTCACACCCAGTCCAGCGCTCCCTGCTTCCACAACCAGATAAAACCGATCACCAAGACGCCCAGGAAGATCAGCATCTCCACAAAACCAAACAGTCCGAGCACGTCGAAACGGATCGCCCACGGAAAGAGGAACACCGTTTCCACGTCGAATACCACGAAGAGAATCGCCACAATGTAGTAACGGATGGTGTAGCGCTCGCGCGGCTGAGACACCGGATCGACGCCGCATTCATACGGGCTGACTTTGGCTTTGTACGGAAGATGAGGGCGCACCAATTTCAAAATCGCCAGCGCCACGATGGGAAAAAGAAAACCGAGCGCGATGAAAATCAAGATGGGAATATAATTTTTAGGCATTCCGATCGCTTGCCTCCCCAAAATCGATCACCACAGCAAACGCATATTTTAAATCGCTCGCGCGCAAATAGGCAATCTGAATCTCCCTCAGATTTGCCCGCGGGTTGAAGCGCCCGACCCAACGAGCGCGATGCTAATGTCCGGTCTTTCCGTGAATCAAATCGAGGGCATGGGGCAGGAGATCGCGAAGGGCGTCCAGGCATTCCAACACGCCTTTCGGACTCCCCGGTAAATTGATGATGAGGGTTTCTTTTCGAACGCCCACCAAGGCGCGGGAGAGATAGGCAAAACGAGTTTTGTGGCTGGACTCGGCGCGCATCAACTCGGCCAGACCGGGGACAATTCTTTCAACGACTCGAGCAGTCGCTTCCGGAGTCACATCGCGCGGACCCAGGCCGGTCCCCCCGGTAGTCACGATCACATCCACGGGATTGACGTCGGCGAAATGCTGCAGGCGCGACGCAATCTTCTCGAGATCGTCAGGCACAACCTCCCACGCCGAAACTTCAAATCCCATCTCCTCCAATTTCTTCTTGGCGTTTTCACCGGATGCGTCCTGGCGCGTCCCCGCGGCCACGGAGTCGCTCACGGTCAACACGACCGCGCGTCGAAGGGAAGTCGTCACTGAACTGGAGTCCTTCATGAAAAATCGTGAGTGGCGTGTCGGTGTTTGTTCAACGCGACAACCTAGCTTCGTCCAATTGCCGCATTCCTTCCATGAGAAGACCTTGCGTGGAAGTCTGCACGGTGCGTTCTTTCGACTCCGCCCCAAAGCGAATTTTGAAATCGCCGTCGGACCACGCCAGCGCTTGATAGACCACGGCCTCGCCTTGTGCGCTGCCGAGGGCGGCGTGATAAACCTGTCCTTCTCGAAGAAAGATGACCACGGTTTCGCCTTGTCGTTCCAGAGTCAATGCGCCGGTCTTGCGCCCGATTTCCAGCGCTTGAATCAAATCCACCGGACTCATATCCGCCAGCCGGCCGCCGATGACGCCGTCTTCCGCCGGCATCCTTTCGAGGCGATGCTGTTGAATGCGCGAAAGGATCGACTTCAACCGCTGCTTCGCTTCCCCGGCGAAAAAGGGTTTCTCGATGCGCTCGTCCGGAACCAATTCGTTGGCGCGCACCCGTTGATCCAACTCCTGACGCGTCGCCAGCAGTACGAAGGGAACGTCCCGGTGCTCCGGATACTCCTGCAGTTTGCGATAGAGCTGCACGCCATCCATGATCGGCATATTAAAATCCGAGACCACCAGATCGGGCTTCAACTCTCGCGTCTTCAGCAACGCGTCGGCCCCATCCCCGGCGGTCGTCACCTCACAGCCCAGGCCATGCAAAGCCGATTGCAGAATTCTCAGGATGGCGGAGTTGTCGTCGGCCAGCAAAACTTTTGCGCGTGACATAGGATGGGTTCCTCCGTTGGCCGTCTTTGAGCAGCGGATGTCAGATTTCGAAACCGGCTCTCAGGGCTTCATCGCCGAAGAGAATTCACTCGCTCCGATCACTTGTGCTTTCGAGAACGGCGGTACTCGCCGCTTCGTCCGCCGCTCTTTTCGAGAAGATAAATCGGGCCGATCTCCATGGCGCGATCCAAGGCTTTGCACATGTCGTAAATCGTCAACGCCGCGACTGTGGCCGCCGTCAGCGCTTCCATTTCTACACCGGTCTCGCCCTTGGTGGTGACCGAACTTTCAATTTCGATGCCGCAACTTTTGAGGCGGCACTGCACGTCGATCTGCGTCAAGAGCAAGGGATGACACAACGGAATCAACTCGGAGGTGCGCTTGGCGGCGGCAATCCCGGCGATGCGCGCCACCTCCAGAGGATTGCCTTTCGGATTCTTCAGCCGGCGGATCGCCGTAAGCGCTTTCGACGAAATGGCGATGAACCCGTGCGCGCGGGCGACACGCCGAGTCGGCGGCTTGGCGGTCACATCCACCATTTTCACGCGCCCCTGAGTATCGTAATGCGAGAGTTTACTCGGCATGAGATTCTTCAATTTGAGTTGATTCCGAGCGCGTCGCCGCTCTCAAATTTCCCCTTACCAATCCGGGCGGCGCTTGATCTGCAGTGGCTTCGGCACTCTGATCAGCTCGACGGCAACAGCACCTGAACCGTGCTGCCTGCGGCGAATTCGGCTTGATTCTCCGGCGCCACCAAAAAACAATTCGATCGGGCCAGTCCGGCCAGATCCGACGAGCCCTTCCATCGTACCGTTTTTACGAACACAGCGCCATCGCGGATTTCGTATTGCGCCGGCAAGAATCCCCGTCGCCCCAGCGGTTGGTGAAACGAGTTTTCCAGCTTGGCCTTCAAAATCACCGGATCTTTCGGCGTCTCTCCCGACAGCAGCGACAGCAGCGGGCTGACAAACAACTCGAAGGTCACGATAGCCGACACCGGATTTCCGGGCAACGCAAACACAAACTGCCGCTCCCGCGAGCCGAAGACCGCCGGTTTGCCGGGACGAATGGCGATGGCGTCAAAATGAAATTCGACGCCAAGCTC
>CAZIDA010000384.1:0-3850 GCA_964537865.1 uncultured Acidobacteriota bacterium | reverse complement strand
GTTGCAGGTGGAGCATCCCTTGCCGCGGTACAGGACGACGGACTTCGCTTCCTCCGGCGAAAAACCGGCCTCGATCAACACTTTCGGGGGGATGGCCAATTCCTCTTTGCAGTCCCGGCACACGCGGCGCACCAAGCGCTGCGCGGCGATCATGTGCACCGAGGTCGCCACCAAAAACGGCTCAATGCCCATGTTCATGAGGCGGGAGATGGTCGATGGCGCGTCGTTGGTGTGCAAGGTGGAGAGGACCAGGTGGCCGGTCAAGGCCGCTTTGATGGCGATTTCCGCCGTCTCGAAGTCGCGAATTTCGCCGACCAGAATGATGTTGGGATCTTGCCGCAAGAAAGCGCGCAGCGACGCCGCAAAATTCAATCCGATCTGCTCCTTCATCTGCACTTGATTGATGCCGGGCAACTGAAATTCCACCGGATCTTCCGCCGTCATGATATTCGTCTCGGGCGTGTTCAATCGCGAGATGGCGGAATAAAGCGTGTTCGTCTTTCCGCTGCCGGTGGGTCCGGTGACCAGCACCATGCCGTACGGCTTCAAGATGGCCTTCTCAAATTTCTCCAGAGACTCCGGCTCGAATCCGAGCTTGGTCATGTCGAGCATCAGATTCTCTTTGTCGAGCAATCGCAACACGACCTTTTCGCCATACAACGTCGGCAGGACGGAGACGCGGAAGTCGAGCTCCTTGCGTTTCCCCTGATGTTTCATCTTCATCAGGATGCGGCCGTCTTGCGGCAAGCGCTTTTCGGAGATGTCGAGCTTCGCCATGATTTTGAGGCGCGACGTGATGGCGTCTTTCAATTTCATGGGCGGCATCATGATGTTGTAGAGCACGCCGTCGATGCGGAAGCGGACGCGATATTCTCTTTCGTAAGGCTCCAAGTGAATGTCGGAAGCGCCGCGCCGCAGCGAGTCCACCAGCACCAAGTTCACCAGCTTTACGATGGGCGCTTCTTCCGCCGCCCGCTCCAGCTCCTGCAAATCGACCTCTTCTTCGTCGCTGGCCCCCAATTCCAAATCGGCTTCGCTTTCGGCGCTCGAAGGGGTGCTTTGATCGGCAATGGCAATCGACTCCATCACCTTCTTCAGCTCGATGGCGTGCGGCGTCCCGTAATATTTCTCAATGGCTTCGGCCAACGCCGACTCCGACGCCACCACCGGCTCAATATTGAATCCGGTCATGAACTTGATGTCGTCCAACGCCGAAACGTTGGTGGGATCGAGCATGGCGATCGTCAACACCGACCCGACGCGGCTGAGCGGAAGGACCTGATACTTTTGCGCGGTCTCCATGGGGATCAATTGAATGACGGCGGGATCGATTTCAAAATACGAAAGGTTGATGGAGGGCACGCCGTAACGGCGCGATAAAACCTTGGCGATGTCCTCGTCATTCAGAAAACCCAGCTTGACGAGGCACTGTCCCAGGCGATGTCCGCTCTTATGCTGCAGCTCGGTCGCTTCCTTCAACTGCGCGGTGGTGATGAGGTTCTCACTCACCAACAATTCGCCTAGCTTAGACGCCATAAACGCGGTCCAATCTCAATTTCACCGGGATGCAAAGCGGCCTGGGGCCGCAGCCAAATTGCCTGCTCTGGTAGCCCCGGCGGTTTTTTGCGCCGGGGGCTTTTACGTGCGTTCGGTGAAGATCCCCGGCCCCCAAAACGGCCGGGGCTACCCAAGCAAAAACCTTGTCACAAAAGCAAGATTTTCGAAACTTGCTGAGCAAAGACTTTGCCGTCCCGTCGCTTCGCTCGTCTGGATGTAGTCAGCGGACATCGGGTCGTTCTTGGAAATAACGAATGACGGATCGGATGGTATCATCCAATGACGTCGGATTCACACAGCCCAGCAACTTCTCCACTTTGGAAACGTCCGGAACACGCCTCTCCATATCCTCGAAGCCGTTCTGGTAGGCCTCGTCGTAAGAGATGATTTTGATCTTGGATTTGCTGTGGGTCAACTGAATGACGCGCTCGGCCAGTTCGTAGATGGTCACTTCCTGGGCGCCGCCAATATTGAACACCTGCCCATACGCCTCCTTCATGTTGATCAGCTTGCGCACGGCGCTGACGGCGTCAAAAACGCAGGTGAACGTCCGGGACTGCTTTCCATCGCCATAAACCGTCAGATCGTCGCCGCGCAGCGCCTGACATACAAACCGCGGAACGACCATGCCATAGCGCCCGGTCTGGCGCGGACCGATGATGTTGAAGAAACGAATGATGACCACCGGCAAGCGCGTGGTTTGAAAATAGGCGAATCCCAGAAATTCATCGAGCGCCTTCCCGGCAGCATAACTCCAACGCACCACCGCCGTCGATCCGTACGTGCGGTCGTCATCTTCGCGCAAGGGAACTTTGTCGTTGCGTCCATAGACTTCAGAACTCGACGCCAGCACCACGCGCTTTTGAAATTTGTTCGCCAACTCCAGCAGCAGGTCGGTGCCACGGAAGTTGATCTGAATCGAGAGGAGCGGATTCTCCAAAATGTATTCCACGCCGACCGCCGCCGCCATGTGAAAGATGGCGTCACAGGTACCTACCAACTCCACCATGCGGCTGTAATTCATGACGGAGTCTTGAATGAACTTGAACTCCGGGTACTGCGCCTCCAGGTGACGGATGTTGTCCGCTCGACCCGTGGACATGTTATCGATGGCAACAACCGCGTCGCCATTCTTCAGACATTCCTCTGCCAGATGAGAACCAATAAAGCCTGCGCCTCCGGTGATTAAATATCTCATGAACCCTCTTTGAGCTTCGCAATGATAAGAACTTCAGATTGCATCCGGGATGAGCCATACCCGATAAGTAGACGCTGGCGCCAAAGATTCTGCGTTCTTGAGCCAGTACCTTAGTGAAATGGTCATTTGAAGTCAAGAATATTCAACAGATAACCGTTTCCAGCGCACTGCAAACGCCGAGAATTCTTGACTCCATTTTGCGACTAGCGGTACAGTGACGCTTGCACTGTGGCCGTTTTACAACACCGACGCACGCGCCGGCCCGTCGCATGCGCTCACGGTCGCGTTGATCTTATCGACATGGGGACTGGAAAACATTAGGCGACCATCACAAGACACGTTGGAGCGGGCTTACCGGATTTTGGATCGCGCCTTGGGGCCGCAACATTGGTGGCCCGGTGAGACGGCCTTTGAGGTGATCGTCGGGGCCATCTTGACGCAATCGACGGCGTGGACCAACGTGGAGAAAGCCATCGCCAATTTGAAAGCGCATCGCCTTCTCTCTCCCCAAGGTCTGAGCCAAGTGAAGACGCCGAGGTTGGCTCGTCTCATTCGGCCTTCCGGATATTTTAATCAGAAGGCGCGCCGGCTGAAGAATTTTAGCACCTTTCTGAAACGATTTGGTTCGTTAGAGAAGATGTTTGCGCGTCCAACCGCCCATCTGAGAGAAGAGCTGCTGGCGCTGAACGGGATCGGCCCGGAGACGGCCGACTCGATTTTGCTGTATGCCGGCGGACATCCGGTCTTCGTGGTGGACGCTTACACGCGCCGCATCCTGTTTCGCCACGGATGGATTTCCGAGACGGCGGGTTATGATGACATTCAAACGTTCTTTCATTCCTCCCTGCCGCGAAAGGCCGACTTGTTCAATCAGTATCACGCCCTTCTGGTTCAGGTGGGAAAGTCCTATTGTCGGCGGCAGCAACCGCTGTGTCGGGAGTGTCCGTTGGCGCCGATGCTGCCCGCGGGCGGCGCCGTCCGTTCGAGCGGCGAGAGGAAAGAAGTCAGGCGGGTGAAGCCATGACTCCAAGAACCAAACGCATCTGGGCGCTGGCGACCATCAGCGTAGTGATTCTTATTCTGGCCACCATCGTG
>CAZIDA010000383.1:0-3852 GCA_964537865.1 uncultured Acidobacteriota bacterium | reverse complement strand
TTTTGAAACACAACGCGCTGATCATTTCCGGTCGCAAGATCGAAGACCCACCGAGTGAAAACAACGCTCGGTTCTTGTGTCTGGAACGAAGTTTTGGCGAGTTCCGACGCGCCGTGCCGCTGGCGGTCATCGTTGATCCTCAGAGCGGAACCGCTTTACTGAAGGATGGGATCCTCACCATTCGCTTAACGAAGCTCGCGGACATGCGGCGCTCCGAATGCCACATTCGGATTCAAGAAGACGATACTGCGGAAAGTCAGAGTTGATAACCGGCAATCTTCACTACGGAAGGATTCCATGGCCGAGAGCGATAAGACCAACGAAAATCAGGAGTGGCAGATTAAGATTCCCGAATCACTACCGGTCCTTCCCATTCGAGACATCGTCATCTTCCCTTTCATGATTGTTCCTCTGTCGGTAGCGCGAGACCGCTCCATTAAGGCGGTCGATCAAGCGTTGACCGAACAACGCCTGATCCTGCTGCTGTTCCAGAAATCATTGGATCAGGACGAACCGAAGGCCGAAGACCTATATCAGGTCGGCACGGTCGCCACCATCATGCGGCTTCTGAAGCTGCCGGATGGGCGCGTCAAGATTTTGGTGCAGGGATTGTCTCGCGCCAAGGCTATCGCCTTCGACGAAACTGCCGCGTTCACTCGCGCCAAGCTGGAAGTTCTGAAGGAACCTTCGGTCGATATCAAGGTCGTGGAAACAGAAGCCTTGATTCGAAATGTGAAGTCGGCGGTCGATAAAGCGGTCAATCTCGGGAAAAACATTTCGCCGGAGATTCTTGTCATCATTTCGAATCTCGACGATCCCGGGCGGCTAGGCGATTTGGTCGCTTCGAATTTGGAGTTGAAGGTTGAAGTGGCGCAGCAGGTTTTAGAGTTGGCTGATCCTTTGGAACGGCTCCACAAAATTAACGATCTCCTTGCCAAGGAAATTGAACTCCTGACGGTTCAACAACAGATCGACACCGCAGCCAAAGCCGACATCGACAAGTCTCAGCGTGAATACTACTTGCGGCAACAACTGAAAGCGATCCAGCAAGAACTTGGCGAGGTGAACGAGCTGCAGGAAGAGATCAATCAATACCGGGAGAAGATTGAAAAAGCCGGGATGCCGGCGGAAGTTCACGAGGAAGTGGATCGTCAACTGAAAAAGCTCGAACGCATGCATCCGGATGCGGCTGAGACGGCCACTTTGAGAAACTACTTGGATTGGATGGTGGAGTTGCCTTGGTCGAAACAGACAACTGACAATCTTGACCTGGTGAAGGCGCAGACCATCCTCGACGAAGACCATTACGGGCTGGAGAAGATCAAGGAGCGGATCGTCGATTACCTGGCGGTCCGAAAGCTGAAAGAAAAATCGAAAGGTCCCATCCTCTGCTTTGTTGGCCCTCCCGGCGTCGGCAAGACTTCTTTGGGAAAATCCATCGCCCGCGCGTTGGACCGAAAGTTTTTGAGGCTGTCGCTCGGCGGAGTGCATGACGAGGCGGAAATCCGGGGACATCGCCGCACTTATGTCGGCGCCATGCCGGGACGCATCATTCAAGGAATCCGACAGGCCGGCACGAACAATCCCGTCTTCATGTTGGATGAGGTGGACAAAATCGGAGCGGACTATCGCGGCGATCCCTCGTCGGCGCTGCTGGAAGTGCTCGATCCGGAACAGAATAATTCTTTCCGCGATCACTACCTGGGCGTGCCCTTCGACCTTTCCAACGTCATGTTCATTACGACGGCCAATATCATCGACACGATTCAACCGGCGTTCTTGGACCGCATGGAAGTGATCACGCTTTCAGGATACACGGAAGAAGAGAAGCTCCAAATTGCTTTCCGCCACCTGATTCCCAAGCAGCTTGAAGAAAATGGATTGAAGGCCGCTCAAATTGAATTCACGCCGGCGGCAATCAAGAAGATGATCAGCCAGTACACGCGAGAAGCCGGCCTACGGAATTTGGAGCGAGAGATCGGCGCAGTGTGCCGGAAAGTGGCGCGACAGATCGCCGAAGGAAAAACCGAGACCTACAAGGTGGTTGAACAGAAGTTGGAGGATTTGCTCGGACCGCCGAAGATTCTGCCCGAAGAGATTTTGAAGAAAGATCAAATCGGCGTGGCCACGGGATTGGTTTGGACGCCTGTCGGCGGTGACATTGTTTTTGTCGAAGCGAGCACCATGGGCGGAAAGGGCTCTTTGATGCTGACGGGACACCTGGGCGAGGTGATGAAGGAATCCGCGCAAGCGGCGCTCAGCTACGCTCGCGCGCACGCCAAGGAATTTAAGATCCCGGTGGAGTTTTTCTCGCAACACGATATTCACTTGCACGTTCCCGAGGGGGCGATTCCCAAGGACGGCCCCTCCGCCGGCATCACCATGGCGACAGCCATGATTTCGGCGTTTTGCGGGCGGCCAATCAAAAAGACCGTCGCGATGACCGGTGAAATCACGCTGCGCGGAAACGTGTTGCCGATAGGCGGGTTGAAAGAGAAAGTTTTGGCGGCTCATCGCGCCAAGATTAGAACGGTGATCATTCCGGCGCTCAACCAAAAAGATCTGAAGGACATTGCGGAGGATATTCGCAAGGAGATGAACTTCGTTTACGTCGAAGATGTGCGAGAGGTTCTGAAGGAAGCGCTTCTTGAGCCCGCTCCTTCCAAGGGCGCGAATGAATCATCTCCCCGGTCCACGCCGCGCAAGACCTCGCCTCGTCGTCGACCGGCCCGGGAATATGCCACCCACGGAGTTTGATGAAGTTTCATTCGGAAATCGAATTCATCGAAGCCATCCGCCGGCAAGTCCACACGCGCGTCGATGGGCTTGTGGAAGGCATCGGAGATGATGCCGCCGTCTTCGCTTCAAGCTCCGGATATTCCTGGTGTGTCAGCACGGACCTGCTGACTTCGGGAGTTCACTTTGATTCGAGATTCGATTCTCCGAAGTCGATTGGTCACAAATCACTGGCCGCCGGACTGAGCGACTTGGCGGCGATGGGCGCCACGCCGCGATACGCGCTGGTTTCCATCGCAGTCCCCGCGAATCAGGCAAGCAGTTTCTTGCCGGACTTCTACGGGGGATTTCTGTCGCTGGCCCGCAAGTCAAGAGTTGCGCTCATCGGCGGGGACACGTCGCGTTCGGCCAGGCAAATTTTTATTGATGTTATCGTCCTCGGCTGCATTAAGCGGGGCCGTGAGATTCGCCGCAGCGGCGCGCGCATCGGAGATCGTTTATTTGTCAGTGGAACACTGGGTCAAGCCGCTTGGGGATTGAGTCTGCTGAAATCGGGCCGTCTCCCACGCAGCTCCGCTGAACGCCAGGCGATCCGCCGCCATCAGTTTCCACTTCCCCACTCGCGCTTGGGGCAGTGGCTTTCGGAGAACAAGGTCGCGTCGGCGATGATCGACATCAGCGACGGGCTTTCAACGGACCTTGGTCACCTTTGCGACGAGAGCCGCGTGGGCGCGGAGATTTTTGAAAATTGCATCCCCTTGCCCGGCAATGTCCATTCCGCCCAAATGCTGCGATACGCTTTATCCGGCGGCGAGGATTACGAACTGCTGTTTACCGTTCCAGCGAATCGGATGGCCCGCCTGGAACATTGTCCGGACCGCTCTCTGCTCCACGAAATTGGAAAAATCGTTCGGGCCGATCAGAAGATCACGTTGATCACGAGACACGGAAAGAGGCGGTCGATCCAGCGGTCGGGTTGGGATCACTTTCGCTAAATACACATGAACCACTTCAACCTTAAGGCACAGCTCGAACGGCTTCTGCACGTCCACGATTCCGCGGAGAGAACATCCCTCGCTTTTTCGATGGGCGTGTTTTTCGGGTTCTCGCCGTTTA
>CAZIDA010000382.1:0-3887 GCA_964537865.1 uncultured Acidobacteriota bacterium | reverse complement strand
GCGACGCGGGGCGAATGCCGATGGCAAATCCGGTGACGGGACGCCCGTCGTCGATCTCGGTGAAGCTGACGGGATAAACGGCGCCATCCTTCGCAGTGAATCGGCCGAAGGTCAATTTGATCCAGCGATTCTCCCCGGGCGCCATGTTGGCCAGAACGATTTTCCCGGACCGCCCGAGCGGTTGGGCGCGCTCACCCACGACACCCACGTCTCCTCCCACCATCGACCGCGCCAGTTCCGACGGCACTTCGTAACTGAGCGTGATGGTGCGCGAGTGCTTCTCGATGTTGTGAATGACCGCGTAGTAAGAAACGCCCGCCTCGCCGCTCCCCACGACCGAATTCAAATTGCGCTGCGCCTTGTTGTTGTCTTCCAAGATCCGGGGATCGCTGGGGCCCGGCGAACCTCCGGTCAGACTCGGAGCGATGTACGGATCGTCAGGCGCGGAAATTTCCACGGCCAAACAGACGTGACTTGAAGCGCCGGCATCCAGATGCCAGGAATAGCCTGTGGCCAAAGTCTTGGAGTTATCCGCGGCCGCGAATGTGACCGTGGGATCTGCCGCCGCGCCGGCCGCCGCGAACGGAGTCCCCAAGCCAAAGTCGGCCGTCAGAAAATGAAGCGTCACGTCGATATCCGCGGCGGTGGGTGCAGCGGGCGCGCGGCGCGAGACGCGCGCGAAGGCGTAGTTGTCGCCGGCGGCGCCGGCCCCTTTTTGCGCGTCATCGCCCAACACCCAATCGTTCACCGGGGCATATGGGGTATCGGTGATCTGGCTCCACACGTCGCTGGTGGTGTAAAAGACCCCGTTGGTGGACGGCTCGACGCCGTTGTCGTGAGTGGTGGCGTTGTCCGTCCAATCGCGCACGAAGAAGTCGGAGGGAACGAGCGTGGAGTTGGCGTACACGTTGATGCCGGCAGGCGCACCCACAACTCCGGGCGGAGGCGTGGCGGACGCCCAGGAATTGTAAATGCGTCCGGCAATAGCGGCGGCGCCGTTATAGTCTCCATACTTGGGACATCCTCCTCCCGTCTGGCAGGTTTCACCGGCCGGACACACCGTTGTTGTGAAATCGCAGGGCGTGAGAGAGTCTCCGCCGGACGGTGTGTGCCGGCATACTCCAGCGAGTTGAGGCTGGACGGAGCAGGATTCGGAATCGTTCGTGGAGCGCGGCGCGCAAGGCCAACCGGAGGCGCAGTGCGCGTCATCCACTTGAGAAATGTCGATCTCCGTTCCGGCGACGAGGTTTCCGCCTTTCACGGCGGCGCTGTTGGCGAAATATCGCGTCAGATCGTTGTTCGCGGCCGTGGCATTTCGCCGATCGTACCATGCGACGTAGGCGACGCCACCCACCGTGGAAATCCACGGCATGAAGCGCCGGGCGTCGCCGGCGGGATTCAAAGTGACTGATCGCGGCCAAGTGGCCCCGCCATCGGTGGAATCGCGAACGACAATATTGTCGTTGGTGGCGCTGGTCGATGTGGCGTAAGCCACGTAAATGTGATTCGGAATCAAATCATCGACCGCGCCCATGGGACTGGCGAGTACGTTGCCGTTATTGCAGCGATCCAAACCGGGCACCGGGCAGGGAATATGCGTGAAGGCGCCGACGACCATCGGGAATCCCGCTTGCTGCGCCAAGCCGGCGCTGCAAGAAGTGAATTTGTTGATCATGACGTTGCCGCCGCTATAGTAAACGACGTACACAAATCCGTCCTGGCCCACAGTGACACGGGGAAAATCCCCCGCGCCGATGTTGACGGCGGCGCCCCAAGTGGTTCCGCTGTCCGTGGAGCACACAATCCGCGTGGCCACGAAACCGGAGCCAAAGGAACAACTGCTGGCCACACCCACCGGTGTGAAATTTCTCCACACCACATAGGCCTGATCGTGTCCGGCGACGGCGTTGAAGCGGTCGACACCGATGTGCTCCTGGTCCGGAAAACAGATCGCGCCGGCGTTAGGGCACAGCACGGCGTGGCTGCGAAAAGTGAAGGTCTGCCCGTTGTTGTTGGAGACCGCCACACTGTCGGAGCAACCAGTCACGCCACCCGCGGCGGCTGAGCCATCCGGATAGCCGATGAAGGCATAATAGAAATCTCCGCTCGCCCCCACGCCCAGCGATGGATCGCCGTCACGAGGAAAAGTTCCAGGCGTGCTTCCGCCAAAAGTGAAACTGGTCCCGCCATTGTTCGACCAAGAGAAGCCGCTGTTGGCGCCGACCACCACGTTTTGTCCGTCGTTGGACACGGCCACTTCCATTTCTCCGAGTCCGCTGTGGACCAAGGTCGCGCCTGTGGCAGAGGGCTCACCCCGGCCTTCTCGCTGAGGAGGCCGCGCGTGGACGGCGGTTGCTGTGACGGCCGTCGTCCTGGAGCGTTCGGGAGTTTTGATTTCTTCTTCGAGTTGTTGGATGGCTTGCTGGCTTTTTTCCGAATTGCCTTTCGTCTTGAAAAGAACGCCGCGGCCGATGGAGTCCACTTCGTCAGCGATCTTGGCGCCGGCCTGCGGCGCCAGCGTGGCGTCCAAGCGAATCACCAAATTTCCCGCGGCGATGGCGAAGGTTTCCCGAATCGACTCCTGATCGGGAATCGGCGGGGCGTTTCTGTCTTCCTTCATTTCCTACCCGGTTCGCGGAAACGGAGCCATGTACCGCTGTTCCAGGGCCGGCCATCCCTCGACCAACAAGAATCGGGACCGGATGGGCGATTTAATTTCACGAGCAATTTGCGCCAAGCGGGCCACGGCCTCGTCGTGACTTTGACGGACCTCCCGCACAATCAAGAGTTGCGCCTCGCGCTCGCCCTTGCGCTCTTCGGAGACGCGCACCAATTCCAGGCTGTCTCGCAGGCGCGCCGAAAGCTCCCACAATTTTGGCTGCGGAACGCGGATGTCCTCCGTCAATTGCATGGTTTTTTGCTGAGTCTGAGCCGGGGCGCCCATGGGGTAGAACATCAAAACCCCGATGAACAGGGCCGGAAGAATCTTCTTGAACAAACATGATGCGTTCATACTTCCTCCCCCTTAGGCTTTGCTGCCTAAAAGCGATTTGCGTCGAGAGACTTTCTCCCGGCGCGGTTGTTGGATGGACCGATGGCCGTCGCCCGATGAGCGATCTGAGTCGCACCGGCCACGGCCCCCTTTGGAATCTGCGAAATCAAGATTCGAGCTCATGCTTCCGAGTCAAGGGGGATCGCTCGGAATTTGTCCTTCCTTACCATTCATTCAAAGAGGTTCTGGAGTGTTGCTGTTTAGTTTTGAATTCGGACCAGATTTTGCCGTGATGCCTCAATTGCTCAAAATGAGTCTTGAAGAAATCTGCGCCGTGATTTCGTCAAGTCCCTCGAAAGGAATTCGCCGAATCAAGGAGAGCATAACCATGGTTCTATTTCAGTGACGAGGGAGGAGGATCGTCTTTCTTCAGATGCCGCCTGAAGAGAGAGGCGCTGATGAAAAGAATCAGCCTGCCAAAGGCAACCACGCGCTCTTGGCCCGATTCCGTTAGTCTGGCGACCGTCGATAGAAACTTTACCACAATTCAGACCGTGCTTGAATCAAGTGTGGGGCCGGCGGAGGATTTGTTCAGACGCTTGATTTTCCCATACGTCGAATCCCAGTCGATCCAGAAAGATTCGGGAACATCAAAAGTCACCGGGGATTCGAGTGCAACTGTGCGAATCGTAGGCCGGGACCGACACTGAGTCAAGGGGAATCTCCATCTGTTTCCCCTGAATCGGTTTTGCCGGCGTTTTGGTTTCTATGCACTCGGAGGGAAAGTCCACTGCGGCGGAGTATGAGCGGTGGTCAGAAAATAGGAAAAACGTTTTAGGTAACCCTTTCAGAGTCTGTGTGAAAACTCAAAAACCGAGAAAATCTCGACATCAAA
>CAZIDA010000381.1:0-3912 GCA_964537865.1 uncultured Acidobacteriota bacterium | reverse complement strand
CTTGCCGTGTGGCGTCGTCGACCAGATCGCTTTTGGTGACGACGGTGAGGCCCGATTTCACCTCCAGCAGCTTCGCAATTTCAAAATGCTCGCGCGTCTGCGGCATGATCGATTCATCCGCCGCCACGATGAGCATTAGCAGATCGATGCCGTGCGCGCCGGCGAGCATGTTTTTGACGAAGCGCTCGTGGCCGGGGACGTCGACGAAACCGAGATGCGTGTCGGCGTCGAGGTCGAGTCCCGCAAAGCCGATGTCGATAGTGATGCCCCGGCGCTTCTCTTCCTCCCAGCGGTCGCAGTCCACGCCCGTCAGCGCTTTCACCAGCGCCGTCTTTCCGTGATCGATGTGTCCGGCCGTTCCGACAATGACGTGTTTCATAAGATGAGGATGGATATCATATCATCGGATGGATATTGCATCGGTGAGAAAGCCCTCTTCCGCCGCGAATTATTTTTTCCGGGATGCGCGGGGCGTGATGGTATAATTTGCGTTCATTTTGGCGTATTACATTCCTCTTCGAGTCAAGAGGTCCCGGTCCTTAAGAAAAGGGAGGATTTGCGTACATGAAGGGCAAAGGGAAATTCATTATCGGGGCGGCCGTCATTGTGGGAGCGGTCGTCTGGCTGGCGTTCACCGGATTCAACCAGAGCAAGTCGTACTACAAAACGGTCGACGAGCTGATGGCGATGAAGCAATCCGATCCCGCGGAGGTTTACAACCTTCGACTCAAAGTGGCGGGACAGGTGGTGAAGGGATCCATCGATCGGCATGGCCGGTCGCTGCAGTTCAAGATCGAGCAGAAAGGCGTTGAGGTGCCGGTGAATTACGTCGGGGACGAAACGTTGCCCGACACCTTTGTCGACGGCGTGCAGGCCGTTGTTGAAGGAAAGTATGCTCCCTCCGGCGTCTTTCAGGCCGATAAGATTCAGGCCAAATGCGCCTCCAAATATCAAGCCAAACAGAAGATGGGAGAAACGGCGAAGCAGTCTTAAGCGATGTGCCGCCGTCGGGACGGGCATCACCCATAGCGATCATCGCTTGACCGGTTTTTCTGAAGGATACAATGCCTGAAATTGGAAATTTTGCCGTCATTTTGGTTTTTGTTTTTTCGGCGTACGCCGCGCTGTCGGGCGTGATCGGCGCCAAGACGGAGAACCGCAAATTGGTGCGCAGTTCGGAGCGCGCCGTGATCGTCGCCTTTGCCATGATCACGCTCGCGATTGTTGCCTTATGGACGCTGCTGCTGACCGACAGCTTCAACGTGGCGTACGTGGCCGCGCACTCCAATCGCGATCTCCCGTTCTTCTACAAATTCTCGTCGCTCTGGTCCGGTCAGGAAGGTTCGCTGCTTTTCTGGGGTTGGCTGCTCTCCATCTACTCCATCATTTGCGTCCTGCAAAACCGCAATCGCCATCGCGCCATGATGCCGTACGTCATCGCGGTGTTGATGACGACGCAATGCTTCTTCGCCATTCTCGATTTATTCGCCGCCAATCCGTTTGCCACTTTGGCCGTGGCGAGCGCCGGCGGAGGCATGCAGCCGTTCGCGCCGGCTGACGGCAGCGGATTGAATCCGTTGCTGCAGTATCCGATGATGGTGATTCATCCGGTGATGCTGTATCTCGGTTACGTGGGATTCATTGTGCCGTTCGCCTTTGCCATCGCGGCCATGTCGACGAAGCAGTTGGGCGACACCTGGATCAAGACGACGCGCCGCTGGACCATGGTCGCTTGGTTCTTTCAAAGTTGCGGCATTCTGCTGGGCGCCGCGTGGGCGTATCACGTGCTTGGCTGGGGCGGTTATTGGGGTTGGGACCCGGTCGAAAACGCCTCGCTCATGCCGTGGTTGATGGGCACCGCCTTTCTTCACTCCGTGATGATCCAGGAGAAGAAGGGCATGCTGAAGGTGTGGAACATGGTGTTGGTCATTCTCACCTTCTTCCTGTGCATCTTCGGAACGTTTCTGACGCGCAGCGGCGTGGTCTCATCGGTGCACGCCTTCGCGCAATCCTCCATCGGCAATTACTTCGTCGTGTTCATGGCGCTGATTCTGGCGGTCTCGTTTACGCTGCTGTTCGACCGCTTGAAATATCTGAAGAGCGAGAACCAGCTCGATTCGGTGGTGTCGCGCGAGTCCAGCTTCCTTTTCAACAACCTCATTTTGTTGGCGGCTTGTTTCGCGGTCTTCTGGGGAACGATGTTCCCGGTGATTTCGGAAGCGGTGAAGGGAGTGAAGATCACGGTGGGCGCGCCGTACTTCAATCGCATCAACGTTCCCATCGCGCTGTTCCTTCTTTTCCTCACCGGGGTGGGGCCGCTGTTTGCTTGGCGTCACACCTCGATAAAGAGCCTGAAGAAAAATTTTCTGCTGCCGGTGGTTTTGTCGTTGGCCTTGGGAGTGGGGCTGTTCGTCGCCGGGATGCGGGACGTTTACGCGCTGATGTGCTTCATGCTGTGCCTGTTCGTGACGGTGACCATCGTCGCGGAATTTTACAAAGGCGCTCGCGCCCGCGGCAAAAGCGCCGGCGAAGATTTTCTCACCGCGCTGGTGAACCTGACGCACCGCAACACGCGGCGCTACGGCGGATATTTGATTCACTTCGGAATCGTCCTGGTGTTCATGGGCATTGCTGGGGCGGCGTTTAATCAACAGGCGCGGGCGGACATGGCCGTCGGCCAGCGCGCCACGATCGGCCCTTACACGCTACAATGCGACGCCATCGACAGCGCCGACAATCCCAATTACTCTTCGCAGCGCGCCACGCTCACGGTTTTCAAGAACGGCGTGAAACAAAATTACACTTTGTATCCGGAGCAACGACTCTACAAAGCGAGCGGCCAGCCCACCACCGAGATTGCGCTGCACTCCACGCCACAGGAAGATTTGTACGTGGTTTTTTCCGGGACCGTGAATTCCAACAAGGCCATCATTCAAGTGTTTCTGAATCCCCTGGTGCTGTGGATTTGGATCGGCGGATTGGTGGTCGTTTTTGGGACCATTGTCGCCATGATTCCGAGCAAAGGCGAAATGGAACGACGCGCCGCGTGGGAAACGGAGTGGG
This sequence comes from uncultured Acidobacteriota bacterium, assembly GCA_964537865.1. Lineage (GTDB taxonomy): Bacteria > Acidobacteriota > Terriglobia > JAIQFV01 > JAIQFV01 > CAZIDA01. The sequence goes on along the minus strand of CAZIDA010000381.1, from coordinate 849 downwards.
AAAAGATCATCACCACGCACGAGGCCGAGATCGCGAATTCATCGAGGGAAGAACTGCGTGCCTAAATATTCAGGATATCGAACGCGGCGGCTCCGCCTGATGGCGCTTGGTGGATTGATGGCGCTCCTGCAGATGGGGATGCTGGCGCAGTCCTCTTCCGCGCCGGCGGTGGCGCCTAAGACGACGCTCGACGCCGTGTCCGAGAAGTTGTCCTGCCGCTGCGGCTGCAACCTGGTGTTGAATCGCTGCAACCACGTCCAATGCAGTTCCGCCATCCCCATGCGCCAACGCATCGTGAAAGAAATCGCCGAGGGAAAGACCCAAGACGAAATCGTGGCGGGTTTTGTGCGGGACATGGGCGAGCAAGTGCTGGCGGTTCCGCCGAAGTCGGGATTTAATTGGAACGCCTGGATCATGCCGTTCGTGGGATTGGCGATCGGCGCGGCGCTGGTGATTCTGGCGCTGAAAGTGATGATGCGGAAGCGACCGCTCGAAGCCGCCGCGACGGCGCGCGCGGAATCGGCCGGAGCGCCTGCTTCGATCGACCCGAAGAAGAACGCGCTGGATGCGCGCATCGAAAAAGAGTTGAGAGAGTTTGAAGAGAATTAGCAGGTTGCTGAAAGGACATTTTGAAGGGCACGGAAGGGCCTCGATTCATCGGGGCCGCCAAAGGGGCCAACACAAAACAAATTATTATTTCGTTCTTTTCGTGGCCGAACTAAAGCCGGCCCTTCCCGGCGTTTGTTCGGGGTTTGCACTCATGGGGTGGCTTATGGTCTTTGCGTTTTGCGCGCTGATGGGAGTCTTGATCGTCATCTTCACGCTGGAACCGTTGTTCCGGGAGCGTGA
>CAZIDA010000380.1:0-3914 GCA_964537865.1 uncultured Acidobacteriota bacterium | reverse complement strand
GTTGAAAACTCGGCGGGCGTTGCGACCGAGACCCGTTTCTCGGAGGAATCGTTCGGCGCGGAACGAGCGCTGCCATGCGCCGATCAGCCGATGATCGGTCGTGCGACGCGCCCTCCACTCTCTCGGGCGCCGCAAGTCAGCGGACGCGGCGAATCGATCTCGAACTCATCATCCTTATGAAACTGGCACTCATTGGAACTCACGGAGTCGGAAAAACGACGCTGGCTTTCGAAATTTGCGCGCAGCTCAAAATTGCCGGATACAGCGTGGAAATGGTCGCCGAGATCGCGCGGCGCTCGCCGTTCCCGGTGAACGAGGCGACAACGCTGGAGTCGCAGTTGTGGATCCTGCACGAGCAGATCGCCACGGAGCTGGAAATGTCGCCGCGCGCCCAGTACGTGGTGTGTGATCGCGCCGTCATCGATAACTACGCTTACCTCTCCAACAAATTCGAGCGTCAACGCTATTTGGAGCCGATGCTGGCGGACTGGCTGAAGACGTACTCCCTGTTGATTTATGTGCCGCTCTACGAGGCCCAAATTCAGTCCGACGGATTTCGATCGGAGAACCTGGAATTTCAGCGCACCATCGACGCTCGCGTGCGCGCCTTGATCGGCACCTCGCCCTTCGTCGATTTCATGCCGGAGATTATCCGGCTCGATCCCAAAGTCATCGGGCGGGAACGTTACGCCGAGTTCGTCGTAAGAGAAATTCTGCCGCGACGCGATCCGTACCTTCCCGAACGTTCGCTCTTCGTAAAGCACGATCCAGATGCCAGGTAAGATACTTGAAATTCGGCGGTCGTCGTCGCGACGCCTCAGAAATTTTTGAGGGGAAAAGAAAAGAGCGGACCTATGGCTGCGTTAGGAAATAGGCCCGCTCTCGTTTGGCCTGCGGGGGGAAAACGCCTTTAAAATTTTTAGTATGCCTGGGGCCGGGTTTAAGAAGCGCGGAGTTCATTTCGTCGGTCTCGACGCGCGTCCAGTCGGGGAGGACCCGGCCCATTCCAACCTGTCGAACCGCTTCGTCCCTTCTCGATCTTGTCGGAGAACAGAACCTCGCTCCTCGTTCGAGTCTCCTGCAACCTCCGTTCTGGCCTCTCCGACGGGTTGAATCCCAGTCACTCTACTTACCTACAAACATCCACTCTCTTCAGATTATGAAAGCACTATAGACTCAGCCTGGTTGGAAGGGAATAGGACGAACGCTGATTTTGATGTCATGACGTTCGCGATCCCTTTGTAGCAGAATATCCTACACGTCGCAGTCGATCCACCGGATGCGACCGGGCGGGAGCGAGTCAAGACTCTCGAACGCGCGCGTTGGAGCCAAGGCGGAACAAATCATTCGACGAGTTGATTCACCATGGCGTAACGCGTCAATTCCGCGTTACTGGTCAATCTCATCTTCTCAAGAACGCGAGTTCGGTAGGTGCTGATTGTTTTGACGCTGAGGCAAAGCTCTCTGCCGATGTCGCTCACCGACTTGCCGGAGGCGATCAGGCAAAGGACTTGGTATTCGCGATCGGACAGGTCTTCGTGCGGCTGCTGACCCTTCTCGGCAGCCAGATCTCCCACCAGCTTGTCGGTCAGCGAAGGGCTCATGTACTTCTCGCCGCGCAGGACTTTTTTGAGTGCGTGGATCAATTCTTCGGCAGCGCTCTCTTTGCTGAGATATCCGGCTGCCCCGGCGTTCAAGGCGCGCAACGCGTACTGATCCTCGCGATGCATCGTCAACACCAACACCGGCAGCTTGAGCCGTTCCCGGTGGATCACTTTAAGGATTTCCAGTCCGTTCCTTCCGGGCATGCTGATGTCGAGCACGACGGCGTCCCACTTTTCGGTGAGCGCCAGCGCGAGCCCTTGCTCGGCGCTCTTCGCCTCACCCACCGTTCTCATGTGCGGCTCCACGGAGATGATATGTTTGATCCCCTGACGGACTACGGGATGGTCGTCGATGACGAGAATCCGCGCCATTCTCTTGACCTTTCTTTTGTACGATTCTAACGCAGCACTTCGAAAGAGGTAATCGCTCCAGTCAGATTCATTCCTCCATCTGGAGCGTCAACAAGAAAGTGGAATCCTCACGGTGACCTGGGTTCCTTTTCCTTCCCGACCTTCAATATTGACGCTGCCCCCCAAAGGAAGCATCCGCTCGCGGATGCCCAGTAGTCCCAATGATCGCGGACTGTGAGCTTCTTCGTATGAAATTCCACGGCCATTGTCTTGCACTTTCAACGTGACCGCTCCATCGTGATTGGATAGTTCGACGAAGAGGCGCGTGGCCTGAGCGTGACGGGTCACGTTGGTGAGAATTTCCTGATAGATGCGGAACAAAGCGGTCGACCGCGTGGAATCGATGGCGACTCCGTCGGAGGGCAACTCCGTGCGGCATCGAATTCTCGTTCGCTTTTGAAACTCTCGAGTCTGCCATTTGAGAGCTGCGACCAACCCCAGATCGTCCAAGACGCCCGGCCGGAGTTCCGTCCAGATTCGCCGCACACTCTCCATCGTGGAGTCGATCATAGCCGTGGTGGAATGAGAGCGGTCTCGAAGCAACTTATCCCGTTTTGGAAGCCTTTGCTCGATCTCTGTGATATCCATTTTCATTCGAGTCAGAACTTGGCCCAACTCGTCGTGCAATTCTCGCGCAATTCGAGTTCGCTCTTCTTCTCGAACAGACTCCAAGCGCGCCGCCAAGGCGTGAAGCTCTTCGGCCGATCGTCGAAGTTCTTCCTCGGTCTTCTTTTGTTCGGTAATGTTTTGCGTCATCCCCATGGCGGCCACGACCGCGCCGGTGTCATGACGGATCGGAATGAGGCGCACTTCATACACACGCCCTTCGGTGGAAAGTTCGAACGTGCGCGGCTCCCCGGCAAAGACGCCCTGGAAATGGGGCTTCACCAAGGCGAAGACGTCTGCTGAAAGCACCTCCTCCAAGAGTCGTCCTTCCACGCCTTCTTTCGTCAGGCCGAAAGGAAGCTCCTGCCCATCGGCCACGGTGACGCGCAAATCCCGGTCGAACAGCCCGACCGCACCGTTGGGGAAATGGCGCGCCAACGAACGATACAGGTACTCGCTTTGCCGAAGTTCGCCGTTCGCTCGGTTGAGTTCCGCGGTTCGGAGTTTCACCAAAGATTCCAGCTCGTTGCGCGCCTTGGCAATATCAACGGCCGCTTGACTGGAGGCATCGATGGCCTTCAACACTTGAAAGGCGCCGGTCACAAAATGGCTCAGGCCGGTGAGAACCCGAAGGTCTTCGGTATCAAATTTTTTCTCTTCCCGGTGAGACATCACCCAAAGAGTCCCCAAGGGTTGACGGTCGATGAAGATGGGAACCAGCAGCATTTCCGCGATCGCCGGTTTGAACTGATTGAAGTAGGTGAAATAGCGGGCCGGGTACGAGAACAATTGAGGTGTGCGGCGATCCAAACAGATTCCGCCGGGGCTGAACTCGAGTGGCGCCGACCTCCAGGCATACGGCGCGTATACGCCGGCCAGCGCGTGCCATCGAAACACTTCCCCTTTCTCGCCTATTTCGACAATGCCGATGCCGGCGGAATCGGCGTCACACAATTGCAGCGCCGCATCCACCAACTTCTGCGGCAAACGATGCGGCGTGTACGAAAGATCTTGCGGCAGCGCCAGCAACGCTTTGCTCTCCGCTTGGTAATCGGGCGGGCGCGCCGGTCGTTTGGAAAGCTCGGAGGTGATGAGAACGCTTTCGAGATCGATTCCCGGAGGCGCTTTGAGGGGCGGAGAGATAGGCTGTCTCGACGTGTCGTTGCTTCCTTTGGACAAAGAATTTGTCGAGGGCATATCCAGCCACGGGACGGCGCGGCGCACTGAAGTCACCAGCTTTGCGGTCTGATGCTTGAGAACGAAATCCGTGGCGTGGCTCGTGAGCATCTCTTC
>CAZIDA010000379.1:0-3925 GCA_964537865.1 uncultured Acidobacteriota bacterium | reverse complement strand
ATTCAACACCGAGACCATGGGCTGGCTATTAAGCGCATTCTTGTTGGGCTACGCCTTGATGCAGATTCCGGGAGGCTGGTGCGCGGATCGATTCGGCGCTCGAAAGACTTTGACAGCCGCCGTGGGCTTGTGGTCGATTTTCACGGTGCTCACGAGTGTTGCGCCCCAACTGCCGCTGGCGCGTTGGCTGGACGTTGCCTGGTCTTTCGCCATCATTCGTTTCTTGGTTGGGGTGGGGGAAGCCGCAAGTTCTCCCAGCCTCAACAAAGTCGTTTCCACCTGGATGGGTTCAGGGAGGCGAGGGATCGGGAGCAGCTTCAGTATTCTCGGCATCGGCCTGGGCGGAGCGGGAACCCCGGTGTTGATTGCCTGGATCATGCAGCATTGGGGATGGCAATCCTCGTTCGTGGCCGCCGGCGCCATCGGTATACTCTTTGCCTTCGGATGGTACGCCTATGTGACCGACCGGCCGCAAGAACATCCCTCCGTCAATGCGGCGGAATTGGCGCTCATTCATCTCTCTTCCCCGGACAAAACGGCATCCTTCCGCGCGGGACGGAGGCGACCACCGTGGGGAAAGATGCTGGCGACCCCCTCGGTGTGGGGCGTGCTTCTGGGATACATGTGTCAAGGCTTTCCGATTTACTTCTACCACACTTGGTTCTTCATCTACCTGGTGCATGTGCGACATCTCACCATCGTCAAGGGCTCGTTCTATGCTTCCATGCCCTATCTCGCCATTGCCCTTCTAGCGCCCATGGGTGGCATCTTCTCTGATTTTGGTGTGAGGAGATTCGGCAAGAGGCTTGGACGGAGGACCGCCATCTGGGTGGGCATGTTGTTGTCGGCCGCGCTGCTCTGGGTGGGGAGCAGCACCCGCGACAACCTCACGGCCATCTTGTTCCTGGCCGCCGGCGCAGGGTTCAACATGTTTGCCGCCACGACCTATTGGGCTGTGTGCATCGATTTGACGCAGGAATTCACCGGCTCGCTTTCCGGAATGATGAACACCTTTGGGAATCTCGGGGGATGGCTTTCGCCTATTGTGACGGCGTACTTGGCCACGCATTATGGTTGGCGAATGGCCCTTCTCTGCGCCTCGATGGTGACCGTGGCTTCGGCTCTGTCCGCCGGGTTGATCAAAGCGGACCAGTCCTTGGATGACTCGCTCGCGCCAGGGCGAATCGTCGAGCCCGCTTCGCCGCGTGCCTGAATCTCGAGCGAGGGCGATTAACCATGGCGCAAGGTGAGCGGGAGGATCAAGCGAACCCGTGTGCCGGCACCTTCTTGGCTGGTGATTTCCACGTCGCCGCCGTGTGCGACCGCGATCGCCTTTACGATGGAAAGTCCCAAGCCGGAGCCGCCTTGGTCTCGCGACCGCGCTTTATCGGTCCGAAAGAACCGCTCAAAGACGTGGGGCAAGGCTTCTTCGCGAATCCCAATCCCGGTGTCGCTGACCTCCAGGAGGGCCCGAGAGTCTTCCGAAGAAACTCTTATTCCGATCGTCCCGTTTTGACGGCTGAACTTGATGGCGTTGTCCAGAAGGTTCACGATGATCTGCTTCAAGCGGGAGATGTTGCCCTCCACCACGATATTCGGCGAAAGCTGATATTCGATGGTGATTTTCTTTTCGTCACAGAGGAGGCGCATTTGATCCGCGGTGGTCTTGGCCAGATGACCGAGGTCAATCAAGTCCCCAGTGGAGGCGACTTGCTGCGAGTCGAGATGAGACAGGACCAACAACTGCTCCACGATTCGAGTCAAGCGTTCCACTTCCTCCAGGGCGCTCCCCAATGTATCCACCAACTGGGGAGAGGCGGGAGACTGCCGGATGAGGGTCTCGAGTTCCCCGCGAATGATGGTCAGGGGAGTCCGCAATTCGTGCGAGGCGTCGGCGGAAAAACGGCGGATGTGTTGTACCGCCTCTTCGAGCCGGTCCAGCATGCGGTTGAGGGTTCGAGAGAGTTGTCCCAGCTCATCGTCCGTTTCCAGCACCGGGAGGCGCTCATGGCGACGCTGAAAGCTGATCTGTTCGGCTTGCTTCGTGATCTTGCGAATAGGGTTCAGCGCGCGCCCCATCACCAACCATCCTCCCAGGGAAGCCACGAGGAGAACCAGGGGCAACCCAAAACCAAAGGCCATCGCCAAGCCGCGCAAGGTGTCGCGGAGGCGATAATAGCCGGAACCGATCTCGATGAGAAAATGAGATCCGTCGTGGGTAGTGTAAGGAAGCGCATAGACCAAGAGCGGTTCGACGCCGGCGTGGGTCTCATCACGGGCGGACGCAATCTCGGGGTTTGGATCGGGAGGAATTTTTTGGGGATCGAAACTGTGATTAAGGGGGCGCTTCGAATCATAAAGGACCGAACCGTCGGCGCGGCTTACCCGAATGAAGCGTCCGTTGATTTCCGGCGCGAATCCTTCGTTGATCTCTCCGACGACAAAAGAATCGCCGCGCTCTTTGGCGCTCTCGAGGGTCCCTTTCCCGATCGACACGGCATCGGCGCGAAGGGAGTTCTCGAGCGCCGTATGCAGATAGCGCTCCAAACCGAAATAGACACTCCCGCCCAGCAACACCAGCGACGAAGCCAGAACGCTGGTGAACCAGGCCGTGACTCGGAAACGAAGGGAGCGTGCTCTCATTCCAGGCTATCGTCGTGGATCGTGTAACCGACTCCGCGCACCGTCTTGATCAGTTTTTGCTCAAATCCTTCGTCAATCTTGGAGCGAAGATGACGAACGTACACGTCCACGATGTTGGTGAATCCATCGAAGCTTTGATCCCACACGTGCTCGATAATCATATTGCGGGACAGAACGCGGCCCGGATTGACCGCCAGGTACTCCAGCAGGGCATACTCCTTGGAGGTCAAATCAACCCGCTTTCCTCCACGCTTGACCTGTTGCGTCAATCGGTCGAGTTGCAAGTCGCCAATCCGCACCGTGCTGGCGCGACTGACGGCGCCGCGGCGAAGCAGCGCCTTCACCCGCACCAACAACTCCGCAAAGGCGAACGGCTTGGTCAAGTAATCGTCAGCGCCCGCCTCAAAGTGGTTCACCTTCTCGGAAAGTTCGTCCCGGGCCGTCAAGATGAGCACTGGGACATTCGCGTTCCGGGCGCGGAGACGACGTAACACATCACTCCCGTCAATCTTGGGAAGCATCAAATCCAGAATGACAAGATCGTAGTTGTACGTGGTGGCGAGGTCCAACCCGGCCTGGCCGTCCTCCGCCACGTCCACGGCATAGCGTTCGGCCACCAGCCCCCGCTGGACAAAACTAGCCACCTTGGGCTCATCTTCAATCACCAATATTCGCATTCCTAGAAATCCATCCTGCTTAAATCAACACCAGTAAGGCTTACTTCAAAAAACATTTCTATCGCCTCGCTTGTTAGCGCCCCCGAGAGGGCTCGCCTCCAGGAGTTTCTTGCACCAAAATGACAGTGCCATTCGGCGCTTCAGCATGCACGATCATCATAACACGACCCACATCGGGCAGAATGAAGCCGACATTAAAAACACTTCAGAATTTCCCGAGGAGGGCCGAGGGTTTCTCCGTGGGAGCTCGGTCGAAGCGCAGACTCCGCGCCGAGGCGGAGACTCTCTCCATTGAAGACTCGCGCTTCCCGCGGAGCGGCGAGTCGCCTGGATAGCGATGCATCTTCCTGCCCTTGGAACCCGATCCATCTGGGCAAAAGCGGTGGCTTTGAAAATGCAATCCAAGGCCGGCGGAGCATCCTGTCGCCTCGACCAATGTCTTACCTCAACCTCGGAAATGAATGCCGCCGCTGTGCCGACTGCCCTGTCTCCCTCCCTCCGAGATTGCTTTTGTGGACGATCTTATTCCCTTGAAATTTCGTCAAACGCCACTCTAATATTACTAGGTTAAGTATGTATTGCCCTCCCACTCCGGTTGTGCTACC
>CAZIDA010000378.1:0-3938 GCA_964537865.1 uncultured Acidobacteriota bacterium | reverse complement strand
ATTGTTGGGGTAGCTCTCACGGCCGAAGACGGAGCTGGTAATGATGGAGCTGTCCATAAACTCCCACTGGGGCGTGTTGGTGGCGTTCGTCAGTTCGACCCGGATTTCCAAGCTCTGTCCCTCCCGGATCTGGGTTCGCTTGGCGAGGTTCAAGTCCAGGTTGAACAAAGCGGGATAGTTAAAACCGTTCCTTCCGGTATTGCCCAACTGACCTGAAGACGGAATGGAGAACATCCCCTTCTGACCAGGGGAGATCAGATACAGTCTCCCGCTGCTCGGATCGACCTGCAAGCTTCCTGATTGGGGTGTGCATCCGGTGCAATTTGCGGGTGATTGTACGTCGTTGTTAAACGTGTAGGAACCCGAGTAAACCGTGAACGGTCGGCCGGACGCCAAGGTCAGGACCCCGGCAGCTTCCCAACCGCCGACAATCCGATTCAGCGCTGAATTCAGATGATTTCCCCAGCGATGCCCTTCGCCAAACGGCAGCGTCCACACCCATTCGCCGTAAAAGACGTTTCGCCGGTCAAAGTCCGAGCTGGCGTAGTTAAGGCTGCGATTGTGAATGTTGTAGGGCGTGCTGGAGGAAGATTGAGCTGCGCCGCGGCTGACCCGCGTGAACGTAGGGTCGTAAGACCGCGTGTCCAGGGAGTGGGACCATGTGTAGCTGAGCTGGAAGCTGAGTGACGAACTGAGTCGGCGCGCCAGTTGTACCTGAAAGGCGTTGTAGCTGGAGTAGTCGTTACTATCGAGCACGTACAGGCCGCCGGCAAACTGAGGATAAGGTAAAAAGAAATACGGGCTGAATCCGCTGAGGACGTAAACGGGTACGCCCCCGGAGGTGCGCAAGGCAAGCGACTGCGCCAATTGACCCACCGATCCCAAACTCAAATAGGTGGGGAAAAGGCGGCGGACCTCCGCCGAACCGGTCTCGCCCGATCTGCGGGAAGGATCGGCCTGAAGCAGCGCGTCCATCAGGGGACTGTCTCCTCCCGCCTGGACCGTTTGAAACGCGGACAAGAACCCGTTGTTGAAGATATTCACCTGATTGGCATCATAGCCGCCATAGAGATGAACACCATGGTTGCCAATGTAGTTCACCGACAGCACCATATTCGACGGCAATTGCCGCTCGAAGCTCAAGCTCCATTCGCTCACCTGAGCGGGTTTCCAGTTCGGATCGATCACGGTAGTGCTGGTGGGTGAGAACGGGACAGGTTGGGTGAGGGAACCGGGCGTTACCCCGGAAGGCGGGGACAGGACCGGAAGCCCGTCGCTGAGACGTCCACCCGCCTGACCGAAGGCGATGTTATTGACGGAATACGTTTGTCCGGGCATGCTCTGAAAAATGGCGGACGACAGGGAAAACGTATTGATGGGACTGTAGGCGAGGCGATAGTTGGCTCGGATCGACGTTTTCCCCGTTCCGAAGGGGTCCCAAGCCAAGCCGACTGAAGGGCCAAGGTTAAACCAGGTGTTGCTATAGAGGGGACCCTTAACCCAGTTCAGGGTATTGCTGGGAGCAGCGCCCACCACGAAAGGCTGGTTGGGATGAGAAATGCGGTCGCGGGGATCGCGCGGACTCAACTTCGCTTCCATGCGCAATCCCAGGTCGACGGTCAGATTCGGACGCAGTTTCCAGGTGTCCATGCCGTAGAAATCGTATTCTGGGTATCGGGCGTCAAAGTCGTAGACCGTTCCTGCCGGAGCGAAGACGCCTCCCGCAGCCACGAACGACTGCTCGATATTGCCCACGCGGCCCAGCAGTTCGTTGATCGCGCTCGTCAGCCTCGGCTGGTCGACCGATCGATTGATGTTCGTCGGGATGTTAAAGGCTGTGACATCCACCGGATCGACGGAGGTGCTGAAGTCCACGTACGGTTGAACATTGTAGGACCCTACCGAACCTCGTCGGTCGATGTGTCGGGTGTACAGAAAGTTGATGCCCCACTTGAACGTATGGGCGCCGTGAACCCAACTGAAATTGTCCACCAGTTGATACGTGGTGATGGCCCGGAGATTGCCGACGTAGTTCTGGAGGGGATTGGTCACATTGCCGAGATAAAAGGCCGGGTTCTTGAGGTAGTTCGAGTCGGGATTGGCAAAGTTGAACGTGAAGCGGTTGAATCCAACCACCAATTCATTGGTGGTGTTGTTCGTGGGGACGCTGCGCCAGCCAATAGCCATGTTCCGCGGCGTCCGGTTGGTGTCCACGACTCGAGGGGCCGTCGGGAAGGGGGCCTGACCCCCATTGACAATGTCGCCCAGGGTGTTCTGGTGGCCGTTCGCCCAGCGGGCGAACAAGGTATTCCGATCGTTGATGATCTGATCGATGCGGATCGTGAAGTCCTGTTGCTCCTCGGTCTGCGGAGAGGACCACGAGTAACCGGCCACGTTAAGCCCATCCCCCACGCTGAAGTTGTTCGGTAGAGGGGTAAGGGCGAGGACTGCCTGGACGGACGGGTCGAGTCCCCGGTGGGCCGGGTCGTTCGCCGCGATATCATAGGTTCCCACGTTCACGCCCGGTAGAACATTGCCGTTCGCGTCCACCGAAGCATTAGAGGTGCCCGCTGGAGCGTTCTTACCGTTCATGACGTAACGGAACAGCCCCTTTCGGGCGGCCGCCGTGTACACATCGCTGGTGATTTCAGCCGTCTGGTGGGTGCGCAGCCTTTGAATGTTGACAAAGAAGAAGGTCTTGTTCTTCCAAATCGGACCTCCCACGCTGCCGCCGTAGATGTGCTGGACAAATTGCGGCTTTCCGATGCCGAACTCATTGTTGGAATACTCGTTGGCCTGAAGGCGCGGGGTCTGGTAAAACCAAAAGCCTTCGCCATGGAAATGATTGGTTCCCTGGCGGGTCACCATCGTAACCTCCCCACCGCTGTTCCGGCCGTAATCCGCCGTGAAATTGCTCGTCAAGACGCGAAATTCCGAAATGGAGTCCGGATTGGTCCGCAAGGGGGAGAAATTCGATCCCCCGGCGCTGCTTTCGTTGATGTCGATGCCGTCCAGGGTGAAATTCCACGCCCGGTCCCGCGAGCCGTTCACGTTGACGCCACCGCCCGTGTTGCCGCCGGTCACCACCCCCGGTTGGAAGTTGATGAAGTTCAGCGGATTTCGCCCCCGAGCGCCGACGATCGGCAACTGCTGGATGGTTTGCTGGTTGACTACGTTGCCGATGTTTCCCGATGTGCTTGTCTGCACCAACTCCGCGGTTGATTGAACTTCCACGGTCTGGGACACCGTGCCCAACTCCATCTTGACGTTGACGGTCATGGGCTGCCCGATCGTGAGCTGGTTGCCGGCAGAAACAAACTTCTTGAACCCATCTTTTTCCACCGAGATCGTGTAAGTTCCCACCTGGATGGAATCAAACACGTAAGTCCCGGCCGTCGTGGTCTTGGTGTTAAATGAGACATTCGTCCCTTGGTTCGTCAGGGTCACGCTGGCCCCAGGTATCGCTGCCCCGGAAGGGTCGGTTACGATGCCGGTGACCCGGGAAGTTGTTACTTGGCTGAACGCCAGGCGCGCAGCCAAAAGGATGCAGAATAAACACATAGCCCAGCGGATGATGCCGAGTTTCATGGTGCCTCCTCGTTGTTGGATGTCGTGTTGTAAGCTCGTGCCGCAACCCATGCAGGCAAGTGCTCGCTCCTCTTCTCGATGCTCCCCCCTATACCCCCTTTCTGGTACGCTGTCAAGCGGAATTCCTCTCCTATCGTAATCGGATATTTCTACCGCTGAAGCGCGCAGGAGAGATCCGCGCAAGACGAAAAAGGGCTCCGGAAAGGGGAGCAATAAGGAAGGTCTTCTCGATTGATTCTCCCGCACGGTCCCTGTTTTTCTGAAGCCGGTTTATGACTGGAGGAACGCCTTTTATTGAATGGATCGGGTCCAGAATCGATAGAATCTCAGACCAGGACAGAGGATTCTGC
>CAZIDA010000377.1:0-3942 GCA_964537865.1 uncultured Acidobacteriota bacterium | reverse complement strand
CTCTCGCGCCACCGGCAGCGGCGTTCCAAATTTCCAGCCCGCCGGCAATTTCAAATTGGCTTGAAATGGAATTTCTGTGGCCGGCGCTCCCACCGGATAAAGCAACAGTTGGTTCCACAAGACGATGGCCAGCTCCGCGGTGGCGTTGGGCGTGAAACCGTATCCGTTCCCCGAAAGAATGTGGCTGGGAGAAAGATAATCCAGCGAGACTTCCAGGGTGCTGCTCTCCGGCGGCACGACACAGTGGAAGGAAAACATGTCGACCGAATCGCGCTGCCACGGAACACTCTTTCCCGCAGCCATGAATTTCAATCCGGCCAGTTCGATGTTAGGGCCGGTGGGTCCGTGCTCACCGGGCATCCATTCCGGATAGGCCAACGTCAGCGGCCCGGCTTTGACCGGGATGGTCAAGCCCGCGTGAAAAATTCCTCGCGGCGCCTGGGAGGCGTCTACACTCAGTTTGATCGGCGCGGAAGTGGCTTGTTGAGCTGCGGCTACCGACGAAAACAGCATCCCCATCAGGATCATCGCAGTGAAAAAACGGTATCGCTTCATGAAGCTTCCTCCAAAAGAAAGACGTCGGAAAATCGCGCGCCATTCCAACCGCGACTTGGCGGTTCATCTCCAGGCCTTTTTGTGAGATTTGACAAAATTGAGATCAGCGGCTCCAACGGATGTTCCGAAGAGCCGGCTTGGAAATCCATTTGATGATCGAGCCACGACATCTTACTCGCGCTGGATGACGAAGGCAAGGAGGCGGGGATCTTCGTTAGGCCATTTGACGAACTTCTCAACAGCTTTTCAGCAAACTCTTGAGGAAGATAAAACGTGATGCATGAGATGAATCCCTTTGCAGATCGGCTCGGGTAGCCGCAGTGTCCGCCGCGGCGGAAGCACCGCGCCATCTGTGGCTACTCTGTTTTCCGATTATCTAAAATTGAGATCGTAATGCTTCTTTGCGCAAGCTTCTATTTGGGATAGCCCACCGTCTGCGCCAAAATGATTTGCTGATCGGGCCGGAGTTTCATGGCGGCGGCCAAAGCCGCTCGATCGACGGAGCCGCGAACCACCGTGGCCAATCCTTCCGAAGCGCAGAAGAGATAAACGTTCTGCGCAATAAATCCGGTGTTGGCGGCGGTATATCGCAATTGATCTTCACCGGATGCTCGGCGGGTCTTGGAAAGATTCGCAACGTAAATCAAATTCACCGGCGCGTCCTTCACAAACGACTGAGTGCCGGCCAATCCGCGCAGGTCTCCCGGTAAAACCGGCTGAAGCGTGTGCGCTTGGGCATCGTAAACAAAGAGGCCATCCTTCATCGCCACGTAGATGTCGATCTCTTGCCAGTTCATCGCCGAGGGTGCCGTGCGATGCCCATCGGGTCGATTCACACCAAACGCCGCCCACAGCAAATTGGAAAGAACCGGAAGCGGCAACGGCTTGGTGCTGAAGGCGCGATTGGTGCGCCGATTTTTCAGCGCTTCCATCAACGGCATGCCGCCGGATGTTTTCGGCTTTTCGAGCAGAACGGGTTTCAGTTCTTGCGCCGCCGCCACCGTGGATAAGAACAGCAACAAGACAAGGCAGCGCCGCACCAAAGAAAGATGTCGAATCATGACAAGCCCCCTTAGGAAGGATGATTGTGGATGAATGTTTCTGAGAAAAAACTCCAATGGTTTTCGGATGCCGAAGTGGATGCCTTCCGTCATTCCACGACGGCGGCGATGGCATCGACTTCGATTTGGTAGCCGTAATGCAATTCTTTGACCGGCACCACCACGCGCGCCGGCCGATGGCTGCCCATGATCCGGGCATACACCTCGTTGACCTGATTCCACAAACTGATGTCGGAGATGTAAAGGGTCATCTTCAGCACGTGGCTCAAATCGCTTCCGGCCGATTTCAAAATCTCGCTGACGTTCATCAGCGCCTGTTCCGCCTGCGCTTCGATGGAACCGAGTCGGTGCTCGGTGGAGCGCGGATCGATGGGCAGTTGGCCGGCCACGAAGACCAATCCTTGGTGAGCTATGGCTTGCGAATAATGTCCTCTTGGAACCGGCGCGTGAAGGGTATGAATCTGCTTCAACACATTCATTTTTTCATTCTCCTCGATTCGAATGATTCACCCAAAGGAACTCGACAGAAGACGATCCTGTTTGCAGGCAAGAAAGAAACAACGGCTACTGGGTATACAACTGAATCACGCGTTCGATGGCGTGACGACAGACCGCGCAGAATCCCACGTCATCGCGCGTGAACATGAGGCAATCGGTTTGCGGACGATAGTAGCCGTGGGCTTCGTAGTTCGCGCCTTCAAACGCGCCGACTTTCCCGGCGAATTTCTCAGCGCCCAACGACTGCGTCTCGTGCGCCTTCTCCTCGCGGAAGAGGGCGTCCATCTCCGCCTCCGGACAATTCTCGCTGCGCAATTCTTGTCGACGCTTTTGAATTTCTCGGGAATAGTTTTCGAAGACCTCCTTGTTCCAAGGCGTTGGAATGGGCGTGCCTGGTGTGACGAGGTTCTTCCATTTCAGGTTGGCCGGATCCAAAAGCGCGGTCACATTCGGTTCCCACGGCTCGACGCGTTTTGTCGCAGGCGCATAGGCCACAGCGGAGGTGTAATATTCGTCCGCCAGCCCGACGAGATGATGTCCGAACTCATGAACGAAAATGTACGGCGCCCACAAACTGTCGGCCGCCACCGTGCTGTACAATCCGAAAATGCCGCCGCCTCCATAGGTTTTGCCGTTCACCAGGATTTCAACGAATTCATACGGCGCGAATGAGGCCGCGTCGCGAAAGGCCCGGTTGTCGAAGGTGAGAATGTAGCGCTCGGAACCGAAGGCGTCGTATGTGGCGCCGATTGGAGAGCGATGATGCACGCCGGTGGAAGGCCGCGAAATTCCCGATTCGGCCGCCGGTGGACACAGCGCCCACACGTTGAAGTCCTTTCGATGCTCCTTGAACGGCGACACCGAAAAGAGAATCTCCGTCAAACGATTCGCGTCGCGGATGAATTTGCCGCGCTCCGCCGCGGTGTAGCCGTCGCCCAAGATCAGAAAATCGACTCTGTCGGCCGGCTGGCCGTTCTTTTCAATGGTGATCAACGGGCCCGGCGAAGGAGGCTTCGAAGAATCGACGAACATTCCTTTGGGATCGATTTGCGTCGTCCAAATCTCTTGGAAGTTATTTTCGGCGTCCCGCTTCTTCAAGACAATTTTCACCGGGGATTGCGGCGCCGGAAAACGCAGCGATTCGGAAAACGTCCGGTACATCGTCTTGGCCTCGTCGGTCGTCTCCCACTCGCCGAAGATGGAAGAGAATCCGCGGGAATAGAGAAGCCGATTCGACTGCGCATCGAAGACTTCGAAAAAATACTTTCCGAGATTCGTGTTGTCGATGTTCTTCCGCAGATTTCCCGGCCAAGGCAACGGCTCGATCACCACCCGATCGACGCTGAAAATTTCGTGCGTGGCGTCACCGGTGTGATAGTAATCGAGCCGCATCGTGGCGGGAGCAGAGAAGCTGACAACGGTCATAAGAGCGAATAGCACAATGGTCCAGGATAGGATTTTATTCATAATGCCGCAAATTCTACCCGTTCCAAGGAAGTTCGGATAGCAAGAAAGATGAGTTCATGATTGACGAACGCGCCGGCAGGATCGCGAGCGCGCATGCTTCAGCAGCCGCAATGACCGATCCTTGAGATTGCCATTGCCTGTTTCTTTCGGCTCGCTTTACAATGCCTCTGCACAGCAAGTTGGCAAAATCGTGTTTTTCTAGCACGAAATTTAAGATCGCAATGGTGAAAGCATGAGCTCCGTTTGGCTGCGGCCCCAGGCCGCTCTGCGTTACGCTCGTCCGAATGCCCAAAGAGCCTGTCGCTTGATATGACCGAACCCACCCTGAAGTACAAGACCGACGCCAAGCGCCTGCAAGTGC
>CAZIDA010000376.1:0-3958 GCA_964537865.1 uncultured Acidobacteriota bacterium | reverse complement strand
GCTACAGATCTGTCGCCCTAACGGGCTTGCGTTGTGGAAGGCCTGGAATCTTCATACCCTTGAGTCCGCCGATGCGTCGGGGCATGAGGGACTGCTTCGAAATAGACTTGGTTTCTCTGCGCCAGCTCTGCTCTGCGGTGAACGGCCGTCGCGGCCATCTGATCATTCTCATGCACTTGAATGCAAGCCCATTGGAACTGCATCGGAGGCGCCGAGGACGATCTGATTTATTGCTGCAGAGCATCGACTTTTAACCCGTTCCATCCTTCTTGCATGCCCTCAACGATGCTCGTAGAATTACAGGATCAGACGATTTCTCGAAGGAGAATAAGTCGATGATCCTGGGAGGCGATCTGAAAAGTGGAGTGGTGTTGCGCTATGAAGGTGGCTTGTTCAAGGTCATTTCCTCCGAATACCACGCCGGCGGCGGCAAAATGGGAGGCGTGGTTCACGCCAGGCTGCGCAATGTCGAGTCCGGGACTTTGAAAGAGCATCGTTTTCGTCCGGACGAGAGACTCGAGAACGTCGAGCTCGCGCGCGTCATCATGGGATTCCTTTATCAGGATGGCGACGATTTCATTTTCATGAATCCCGAAACCTTCGAGCAGTTGCCTGTGCCCAAACAGGTGATCGGCCCGGCGGAGAAGTTTCTGAAGCCGGAGATGCAAATCCCGGTGGAGTTTTTTGAAGGAAGACCGGTGAGTCTGGCCTTTCCTCCGTTTGTGGAACTCCGTGTCACCACCACGGCACAGCCCGTTCACAGCCAGCAAGACAACGTCATGAAAACGGCCACTCTTGAGAATGGGATGGAGGCGTTGGTTCCGCAGTTCATCAAAGTTGGAGAAGACGTTCGCATTGAGGTGGAGACGGGGCGCTACCTGGAGCGTGTCCGGCGCGACGAGAAAAAGCGATTCTGAGTTTCGATCATTTGGCAGAGTGGCGCGGCAAGCTTTCCCAACAAACCATGGTGTTTGTGCCAATCCTTACCATCACGTTAGGATAAAATAAAAATCTATTCTGACGTAAGGTAAGACTTGCAAACTTTGGGAAGGTTTGCGAGGATTCACGGTTGCTGTTTTGCCGCTGGAAGTTCCGCTGGACGCCGCAGCAGTAGGATGTCTCTCCATCGAAGTTAAGTAATGAAGAAAATAAAGAAAGACATTTCTGTCTTCCTTCCCAATCCGGACCAGTCGACTCTGGATATCAACACCCGGACCTTTTCATCCGGCGAAGTGATGGCGAGCCTCGCGTTTCTTGAAGAGTCTTTAAGGCTGAAGTCCGGCGATTCCTTGTTGGAGTATCCGTGCGGCGACGGGCGGCGATCCTTCGAATTGGCCCGCAGAGGAATCAGAGTGACGGGCGTGACCGCTCGTGTCTCGCAGCGCACTCGGCTCGAGGTGGCGGCCAAGAAAGAAGAGATTCCGGTCAGGTTTCTTTCGGCAGTGGATTCGGCTCTTGATCTGGCCGTCGATTCCTTCGATGCGGCGATCTGTGATCTCGGTCTTTCGTCTGAACAAAATCCGCTGAATGCGCGCGGCGCGGTGAAGGGGCGTGATCTCAACAAGGTTGCGCGCGCCCTTGATTGTTTGCGAGAAGGTGGCTTATTATTCTTAACCGCGTTTCACCAGGAGTGGGTGGACCGTCACCTTTACGCCGAAGATTGGTCCGAACCTCCGGAGCGAGTGGAACTGAACCACCGGTCCTTTCAAGTCTTTCGACGCCGCGAGGCCTTTTATTCCACCGCGTCATCTTCCACGACGGCCTTTGAGCGAAGAGATTTGGGGAATGGCGGATACCTTTTTGAAGATCTGCTTCGGCTGGTCAGCCGGCTGGGAGGCCGGGTCGTGCGCTCCAGCAACGACTTCACCGGTGAAAAGTCGGAATGGCCATCGGCCTTGATATTTGTCGTGGCGGAGAAGATTTCCGCGGTCGCGTTAGGCAGGGGAGTTTGATTCGTCTCATCAGGCAGCTCTAAAGGCGCGTACGAAAGCGCTAGGGCTTTAATGTTATGAATGACCGTTTCTCATCCAACGCCGTTGGATCTGACATTTTCTTGGGGATTGATTTGGGGTCGGTCAGCGTCAAGCTGGCTGTTCTCGCCGCCGATCCTCGGATTCTCGAGAGCGTCTCCGGCCTTGCCGAGAGCGCGGCGCCGGCGGCGGACGACAAGGCATCTCACTCGCCGGCGTCGTTTCAACTGGCGCCCATGCAGTCGGGACATCCGATTCTCAGCGAATATTCCTTGCTGTTGTCGCGCTATCGCCGCATTTTCGGCGATCCCGCGCGAGCCACGTTTGATTTGATCCGGGAATTCTGTGAGGCCTTGGCGCGGAGCATGGCCGAGCGAGGAACGACGCCTCCCGCCGATCCGTTGGAACTGCTCATGAAAGTCCGGGTGACGGGCTCGGGCGGAAAGTTGGTTGCGTCGGCGCTCAGAGCGGTCGATGAAAATGAATTCAAGGCCATCGCCATCGGCACATCGCTGTTGTATCCGGACGTGCAAACCATTTTTGAGATGGGCGGACAGAGTTCCAAATTCATTCGCGTGGAACGCGAGATGGCGAACCAACTGGCGGCCATCGTCGATTATGAAACCAACGGCGACTGCGCCGCCGGCACCGGATCGTTCCTCGATCAGCAAGCCACTCGTATGCGGTATCAGGTGGAAGAGATCGGGACGCTGGTGGCCGACGTGGAAAGTCCGGCCCGCATAGCCGGGCGGTGCTCGGTGTTTGCCAAGAGCGACATGATTCACGCCCAGCAAAAGGGCTTCACGCCGCCGCAAATTCTGAAAGGGCTGTGCGACGCGGTGGCGCGGAATTTCAAAGGATCGATCACCAAAGGCAAGAAGGTGATGCCGCGCGTCGCGTTTCTCGGTGGTGTGTCGCAAAACTCCGGCGTCGTGGAATCGATGCGGGAGCTCTTCCAGCTCGGCGAAGAAGATTTCTTTGTGCCGGATGAATACGCCTGGCTGGGCGCGGTGGGCGCGGCGGCCTTGGCTTGCTTGGAGGTTCGATCCTCAACGGTAGAAAAAGTTCGCCCGGCGCGGGCCAACGATTCGAATCAGCGGATCATGCTGGAGACGAAGCGAGCCCAAGATTTTCCGACGCAGTCGCCGCTTTCCATGGAGAACGTGCTGCTGCTTCGGCATCGCTCCAAGCCGTACCACTGGCCCACGGGAGTTCAGCGAGTACGCGGGTATCTCGGTGTGGACGTGGGATCGGTCAGCACCAATCTCACCGTCGTCGACGACGCAGCAGATTTGCTGAAAGAAATTTACCTGCGCACTGAAAGCCGGCCCATCGAAGTCGTGAACCGGGGATTGAAAGAAATCGAAGAGGAGATGGGAGATCGCATCGAAATCGCCGCCGTCGGCACCACCGGGTCCGGGCGTGAGCTGATCGGCGAACTGATCGGCGCCGACACCATCAACGACGAGATCACGGCGCACAAGACCGGCGCCATGCACATCAGCGAAAAACTCATCGGCGAAAAGGTCGACACCATCTTTGAGATCGGCGGACAAGATTCCAAGTACATTTCCATCGACGACGGCGTGGTGGTGGACTTCGCCATGAACGAAGCGTGCGCCGCCGGCACCGGATCTTTTTTGGAAGAGCAAGCCGAGAAACTGGGAATCCAAATCAAAAATGAATTTGCCTCCCTGGCGCTCAGTTCCGAGCGCCCCATTCGTCTCGGAGAACGATGCACGGTGTTCATGGAGCAGGACGTGACGGCTTTCCTGCAGCGAGGCGCCGAAAAGCGCGATCTCGTGGCCGGCTTGGCCTACTCCATCGCTTTGAACTATTTGAATCGCGTGGTGCGGGGTCGAAAAATCGGCGAGGTCATCTACTTTCAAGGCGGCACCGCTTACAACGATTCCGTGGCCGCCGCCTTCTCGAAGATTTTGGGAAAGCGCATTGTGGTGCCGCCGCACAACGGCGTCATTGGGGCGATC